>DATCQG010000001.1:0-4612 GCA_036569625.1 Dermatophilaceae bacterium
CCCGAGGGAGAGAAGGAGCTTGTCGCGCGGGTCCTGCAGGCTGCGGCCGGTCAATGACTCGATCTGCTTCATTCGGTAGATGACGGTGTTGCGGTGGCAGAACAGCTGCTCGGCGGCATGGGTGGGTGACGCGTCGTGGGCGAGCAGGGCCTCCAGGGTCTCGAGCAGCAGGTCGGCCTGCTGTGGTGGTTGCGCGAGCAATGCGCCGAGGGTCTCGCTGACCAGCAGCGAGGTGACCTCGGGACTGCCGCCGAGGAGCACCTCAGGCAGCCGGTCCGTCACCGACACCATCTGATGCGACCCACGAGGAAGGGTCTCGGCCACCCGGCCGGCCAGCTGGTAGGCAGTGGCGAAACCGGAGATGCCCTCGGCCGACAGGGCGACGCCGACGCGGCCGACCACGGCCGGTTCGAGAAGCTGGACCAGCTCCGGCAGCGTCAGCTCGCTGGTCGGTACCAGGCCGAAGAAGGCACCCCCACGCACGTGCCAGTACGAGAACACGCCCGCGCGTTCGAGGCGGTCCTCAGGAGCCCGCAGCGGCTCGTCGAGGGACCCGTCGAAGTGCGCCACCACGCAGGCCAGGGGGTCGTCGGCACTGATGCCCAGCACGTCGCGTGCTTCGCTGGCGAACCCGGGATCCGCGCCCCGGCCCTCGACCAGACCGTCGAGGAAGCTCTGCTGGCGCTGTAGGTCGCGTCGCTGCAGCCGCGAGCTCTCACGACGGTAGGACTCCACCAGGGTGGCGTTCTGCACATCGAGCGCGGACCAGATCCGTTGCCCGGCTATCAGGAGGACATGGTCGTCGATGCCCAGGTCGGGGTTGTTCCGCTGCTCGAGGAGTGCCTCCCACAGCCTCCGGGTTCCGAGGCTGTAGGCGTTGAGGACCAGTTCCATCGGGACCCCCTGCCGGGCCCGGCGGCGGCCGGTCTCCCGCCAGATGTGGATCGCCTTCTCCTCAGGGTCGGCGAGTCCCGCCATGGTCCGGATACCCCGGCGGATGTGCTCCCGGGTGTTGGCGCGAACGTCCGCGCGCAGGTCCGCCCCGACCGCGTCGTAGTAGTCGCGGCCGTTCTCCATCAGCGTGAGCGCGATGTCGTCGGCGATGGCGTCGGCACGGTCCAACAACGACGCCCAGGCCCGGCCGATCTGGGCACGAAGATCGTCGTCACCGACCTCGTGGCGCGGGTGTGCGGCCCCCGGCGCGGCCGGGTCCTGCGAGGGTCTCATGAGAGCAGGTTCCCACCGAGCGCACAGTTGAGCCAGCCCTAACTGCCGATTTGTGGCGATCTGCACGAGGTCTCTTGGGCGCTCCGCCCATATCTCTTTCTGTGCGCGCCGACCAAAGTGGTGCACACCACATCCCACAATCATGCGCAGGGAGAGACCCGTGAGCCAACTAGCTGAGTCGCCTGCTCGTGGCGACCACGCCGGGGAAGCTTTCGAGATGTCCGACGTCGCGGTCACCTTCGGCGGCATCCAGGCCCTCTCCGGCGTCTCGCTGGAGGTGGCCCCGAACCAGGTGCTCGGCGTCATCGGGCCCAACGGCGCCGGCAAGACCACGTTGTTCAACGTGGCGTGCGGCTTCCTGCAGCCCGACACCGGCGCCTTGCGTTGGAAGGGCCGCGACCTCACCCGCCTGCGGCCGCACCAGCTGGCCGGTCTGGGGATCTCCCGGACCCTTCAGGGCCTTGGTCTCTTCGACAAGATGACCGTTCTGGAGAACGTGATGGTCGGTGCCGACCGGCACGCCGGCGCCGGGTTCCTCTCCGGTCTGCTCGGCCTGCCTTGCAGCAGCAACGACGAGCGGGCGCTGCGCGATCGGGCCGCGGCTGAGCTCAGCAATCTTCAGATCGGGGGGTATGCCGCACGGTTCCCAACCAGCCTGCCCTACCCGATCCGCAAGCGGGTGGCCCTGGCCCGAGCCCTGGTTTCCGAGCCAGATCTGCTCCTGCTCGACGAGCCGGCCAGCGGCCTGTCGGGCGACGAGATGGACGAGCTCGGTGACCTCATCCGCGGGCTGGCCGACCGGATGTCGGTGATGCTCGTCGAGCACCACATGGACCTGGTGATGAAGGTGTGCGACCACCTTGTCGTGCTCGACTTCGGACGGGTGATCGCCCGCGGCGGTCCGGACCAGATCCGCGACGACCCCGCCGTGCTCTCGGCGTACCTGGGCAACGAGGTCGACCACGACCACGGCCCGGCCCGACCCGACAAGAGCGGGAGCTGACCGTGCTCGACATACGTGACCTGACCACCAGCTTCGGCCCGGTGAAGGCGCTGGACGGCGTGACCTTCACCGCACCCAAGGGCAAGATCACGGCGGTCCTCGGCGCCAACGGCGCCGGCAAGACGACCCTGCTGCGCACCGTGTCGGGACTGATCCGCCCCGACCGGGGCAGCGTGCACCTTGACGGCCAGGACCTCGCCCGGATGCCGGCCGAGCGGATGCCGGGACTCGGGCTCGCTCACGTCCCCGAGGGGCGTGGGGTGATCACCGAGCTCACCGTTCAGGAGAACCTACGACTCGGAGGGCTGGGGAGGACCGATCGCGCGCGCCCCGCCGACTTCGAGCGGGTGTACTCCATCTTCCCCGTGCTGGCCGATCGGCGGAACGCGATCGCCGATGTCCTCTCCGGCGGTGAACGCCAGATCCTCGTGATCGGGCGCGCGCTGATGGCGGAGCCGAAGGTGTTGCTGCTCGATGAGCCGTCCCTGGGGCTCGCCCCCCGGACCGTGGCCCAGATCTTCGAGCTGGTCCGGGGCCTGGCCGAGTCGGATGGCCTGACCGTCGTACTCGTCGAGCAGAACGCGCGCAGCGCCCTGTCGATCGCGGACATCGGAGTCGTCCTCAACCTGGGCCGGCTCGTCGCCCATGACGAGGCAACGGCCCTCGCCGCGGACGAGAAGCTGCGCCACGCCTACCTCGGATTCTGAAACCCCACGACCACCGGAGAATTTGTGCAGCAGCTCCTGACCACCTCCCTCACGGGCCTGACCCTGGGCATGGTCTACGCCGCCTTCGCGCTGGCGCTCGTGCTCATCTGGCGCTCGACGCGGATCGTGAACTTCGCCCAGGCGCCGATGGCCATGATCACGACGTACGTCGCACTGGTGGTCGTCAACGCGGGGATGTCCTACTGGATCGGCTTCGCGGCCGCGCTCCTGTCCGGCCTGGTGCTCGGTGCCGTCATCGAGCGGGTGGTCATCCGTCCGGTCGAGGGCAAGCCCGAGATCAACGCGATCATCCTGACCCTGGGGCTGTTCGTCGTCATCCGCGCCGTGGCCGCGATCATCTTCGGGTCAGGCTTCCGCTCCTTCCCGGCGCCCTTCGGGCTGCGCGGCTTCGAGGCAGGCGGCGTGACGATCGCGCTGACCGGGTTCGCTGTCTTCACGATCTGCTCGGTGGTTGTCGTGATGCTGCTGCTGGTCGCGCTGTTCCAGCACACCGACGTCGGCCTGAAGATGCGCGCCTCGGCGTTCAACCAGGAAGTCTCCCGCATGCTCGGCGTGAAGGTGACCCGGATGCTCACCCTCGGCTGGGCCCTCGCCGCCGTGGTTGGTTCCCTGTCGGGGCTGCTGATCGCCGGCGGCAACCTGGTCTACCCCTCGTACATGGACTCGGTCGTGGTCTACGGCTTCGTCGCGGCAGTGCTCGGTGGACTCGACAGCCCGGGCGGTGCGGTGGTTGGGGGACTTCTGCTCGGCCTGGGCCTCAGCTTCGTGAGTGGGTACGTCGGATCCGAGCTCGTGGCGCTCGCATCACTGGCCATCTTGACCGTGGTGCTGCTGGTTCGACCCGCAGGCCTGTTCTCCCACGCGACGGCACGGAGGGTCTGACATGTCCCGTGTGGCCTTCGGTTCGCTGATCGGTCATCTGCGCCGAACCCCGTTGAGACGCAACCTCATCGGCGGGCTGATCGGGCTGGTGATCGTGATACTGGTCCTGGAGTCGGTCAGCCCGTTCCGGCAGGGCCAGTTCGCCACCATGGCCTACCTCGGCATCGCCGTCGGCGGCCTCACCGTGCTGACCGGCCTCAACGGCCAGCTGTCCCTGGGCCACGGCGCACTGATGGCCGTGGGCGCCTACACGGCGGCGCTGATGCTGCACAACGTCGACAAGCCTCTGCCGTTGCCGGTGATCATGCTCCTGTCCGTGCTGGTGACCGTGGTGGTCGGTGCGGTGGTGGGTGTGGCCGCGGCGCGACTGCACGGTCCCTACATCGCGGGAGCGACCTTGGCCATGGCCGTCGCCGTGCCCGGCATCGCATCGTTCTTCGGTGACACCCTCGGCGGCGAGCAGGGCCTGTCCGTCTCCACGCCGGAGGCCCCGACCTGGTTCGCGGACGCCGTGTACTTCCTCACCGCGCACGACGTCACAGGCACCAAGTACCTGGCGTATGTCGGGTGGTTCGGCCTCATCATCAGCTTCGTGCTCCTGGCGAACCTGTCCGCAAGCAGAGTGGGTCGCACCTGGCGCGCCGTGCGTGACGACGAGGTCGCGGCGGAGCTCGCCGGCATCAACGTGGGCCGTGCCCGGGTCAAGGCGTTCGTGGTCAGCGCAGCCTGCGCCGGTCTCGCCGGCGGCGTGATGGCCATGGTCGTGCGGATC
>DATCQG010000002.1:0-6718 GCA_036569625.1 Dermatophilaceae bacterium
ACGACCCGCCTCGAGCATCCGCCCCTGTGAGCCTCAGGTGGAGGTCGCTGATCGACGCCCCGAGCATGCCGCCGGCGCGAGGTGGGGGCGGCAGTCGCCGGAGCACGGCCAGAACGGCTGGCGAGGCATAACCAAACTGCCACCCGACCTCGTTGGCGACAGCGGTCGGATCATGAGGCGTGCCCAGCCCAACGGCCTTCGCAGCATAGGCAACGCCGCGCGCATGGGCCGCCATGTGGGCGACGGCCGCAGCGTGACCTGCCGCCCGAGCCGCGGCCGCCAGCGATCGGGTCGCCAATCTCCCGAGCCGCCGCGTGAGCCCGGGCCGCTAGGGCGCGGACCTTTCCGATCCGCATCTCGCCACTCGCGAAGGCTCGGACGCCGTCGATAGCACCGCGAGGCCGCGAATCGCTTGGTGCCTGCGCCTCGAGCAGCGAAAGCGTCCGCTCTGCGCAGTCAGCCGCCCAGAGCGCCAGCACGCGCCGGTCGTCCTCGCTCAACGTCAAGGGACCTGGCTCGTGCTTCATACCCCAGATTCTCCCATCGCCTTACCCATCTATCCGATCAGCAAGCCGTGTGTCCCCCTGGCCAAACATGCTTTCGGCAGCGTCCGCAGCAGATGGTCATCCCAACCATTCCAGCCCTGTCCCAGGTCTCCAGGTCTCCAGGTCTACAAACCTCTGTCGACCAACGTGCGATTCCTGTCCCGAGGAGGAACCCGATGGACCCGCTCCCGAAACTACAGGCCAGCATCGATCAAGCACGTCCGATCATCGCAGGGGTCGTGAAGGGCGACTACGACCTGCCAACGCCCTGCACCGACTGGAACGTCAGGCAACTGATCAATCACATGCTCGGCGACCTGGTGATGTATCGCGACGTCGGGATCAAGGGCGAAGCCGATCCTGGCCTGTTCGCCCGAAACCAAATCGGCGACAACGCCCGGGGCCAGCTTCGCCACTACGCTTGAGGCGCCCGACAGCGGCGACGACGTATCCCGCCTCGTCGCCTTCCTCGGCCGCCAACCCTGATTCGTCGAACATCTATTCCGCTTCGATGACGGTGCATACCACCGTTGCCGTGCTGCCTCCGAAGTTCAACGTCGCGAAGCGCCGGGCGCCCTCGACCTGGTAGCCAGCCGCCCGTCCGGTCACCTGAAGGTAGCTGTCGAGCAGCATCCGCACGCCGGTCGCCCCGACCGGGTGGCCACCGCCGATAAGGCCGCCGCTGGGGTTGACGGGCAGTTCGCCGTCTCGTTCGGTGATGCCACTCTCGATCGCGTCTGCGCTGCACCCCGGCTTGGTGATCCCGAAGTGGTCGATGGCCAGGTACTGCGAGATGGTGAAGCAGTCGTGGGTCTCAATGCCGTCAAGCTCGAAGACGTCGCCGACCCCCGCCCGTGAGAAGGCATCGGAGATCGCTTGCCGAATGTGCGGGAACACGTACTCCGCGTCAGCGCTGGCGTCGAGCTTGTCCTGCAGGTGCAGGGAGGCATTGCGGTGTCCCCAGCCGGCGATCCGCGCCACGGGTCCTCGAGTAGTGCCGCGGTTCTCACGCAACCATCGGTCCGAGACCAGGACGATCCCCGCTCCGCCATCGGTGACCTGGCTGCAGTCGTAGCGCCGAACCCGCCCGACGACATGAGGGTTGGCGTTGTCGTCGTCGCTGAAGCACTCCGCAGGTGTCACCCAGCTGCGAGTCTGCGCCTTGGGATTGGTCCTGGCGTTGGCGATGTTCTGGGCGGCGATGGTGCGCAGGTGCCCATCCTGGAGCCCGTAGCGTCGGTCGTACTCCTCGGCGATCTGGGAGAACGTGAACGGCCACACGAAGTCCTGCCCCTCCCCCTCGTGTCCGACCCAGGCAGCAGAGGCCAGGTGGCCGGCTCCGACAGTCCCTGGCACGTTCCGCTCGATTTCGACACCGAGCACGAGGGCGACGTCGTACCGGCCAGACTCGAGGTCGGCCATGGCCGCCATCACCGCCACGCCTCCTGATGCGCACGCTGCCTCATGCCTGGTTGCTGGTACGCCGGACAGTTCAGGGACGACACTCGCCACCATCGAGCCGAGGTGGCCTTGCTTGACGTAGAGCTCCCCCATCGCATTGGCGACGTGGATGACCTGGACCTCCGCGGTGGATATCCCAGCCGCCGCCAGTGTGCCGGTAGCGGTCTCCTTGACGAGGTCGCTGATGTCCAGCGACTCCTTGGTGAAGTTACGGGCGAAGTCGCTCTGATAGCCGCCGATGACCCAGACGTCTTGCTGCGTCGTCATGTTCGGTCCCAAAGCCGAAGCTGTGGCGGCGTTCATGCCAGGCCAGAGATGAGGTCCGGCTCGGTCGCCGCGCGGACCTCGGCTTCGGTGACACCTGGCGCACACTCCACCAGCCGGAGGCCTTCGTCCGTGACATCTATGACCGCCAGGTCGGTGATGATGCGGTGAACGACGCGCTCCCCGGTGAGCGGCAAGGAGCATTCCTTGACGATCTTGAAGTCCCCGTTCCTGGCGACATGCTCCATCAGGATGATGACCCTTCGCGCGCCATGCACGAGGTCCATGGCGCCGCCCATGCCCTTGATCATCTTGCCGGGGATCGTCCAGTTGGCGAGGTCACCAGCGGCAGAGACCTGCATGGCGCCCAGAATGGCTGCGTCGATCTTGCCGGAGCGGATCATGCCGAAGCTCGTGCTCGAGTCAAAGAAGCTGGCACCTGGAAGAACAGTCACGGTCTCCTTGCCGGCGTTGATCAGGTCCGGGTCCTGGTGCCCCTCAAAGGGATAGCGTCCGGTGCCGAGGATGCCGTTCTCAGATTGCAGGACCAGCTCGATGTCCGAGTCGACATAGTCGGGGACCAGAGTCGGCAGGCCGATGCCGAGGTTGATGTAGTCCCCGTCATGCAGCTCCCGCGCGGCTCGGGCTGCCATCTGCTCCCTGTTCAGTGCCACGGTCACTCCCCTGTGTTCGTGAGCTCGAGCGGTCGCGTTGTCAGCCGCTCAATCCCTTTGTCCACGGCCTGCGCCGCAGTCAGCGGGACAACGCGGTCGATGTACACCCCGGGCAGGTGGATCGAGTCCGGGTCGAGCTCGCCGGGCTCGACCAGGTGTTCCACCTCGGCAATGGCGATGTGGGCAGCCATCGCGCAGACCGGGTTGAAGTTGCGGGCGGCCTTGCGGAAGACGAGGTTGCCATGTCGGTCGCCCTTCCAGGCGCGCACGAAAGCGAAGTCCGCAGGCAGCGCGCGCTCGAGCAGATAGTTCTTGCCGTCGAACTCCGAGGTGAGCTTCGCCGGGGACTGGACGGCGACCGAGCCGTCCGGGTCATAGAGCCAGGGCAGGCCGCCCCTTGCGACCTGGGTTCCCATACCTGTCACGGTGTAGAAGGCCGGTATGCCGACCCCGGCGGCTCGTAACCGTTCGGCCAAGGTCCCCTGCGGGGTGAGCTCCACCTCGAGCTCACCGCTCAGGTACTGATGGGCGAACTCCTTGTTCTCGCCAACGTACGACGCGACGATCCTGCGAATCTGCTTGTTCTCAAGAAGCCTCCCGAGCCCGACTCCGTCTGTTCCACAGTTGTTGGAGATGATCTCCAGGTCGGTGGTCCCGAGTTCGACCAGAGCGTCGATAAGGGCCGTCGGAATACCGCAGATCCCGAAACCACCCGCAGCGATGACTGCGCCTCCGGGGATATCGGCAACGGCCTCAGCAGCCGTCAGAATGACCTTGTCCATCCTTGTCCGGCTCTTCACTTCTGAGTGCACAACAAGGCCTCGACATACTGGTCGATCTCGCGCAGAACCGCTGGACCTACCCGGGACCAGGAAGGAGCGGGTCGACCTTCTTGGTAGAGCATATTCCGGCCGTTCTTGTGACTGACTATGTAGTCGGACCCTTCATCGAAAGAAACATCTGCCCGACCAGTCAAGGATGCAACAACAGGCTTCATGGGGTCTTCCTCCTCTTTTCTCAGACCAGTTTCGCCAACTGTGACAAGACCGTCTCCGGCACAGCATGGGCAGGGATCTCCGCGAACAGGAAGTCACCCGAGGACGCGCTCGCGGCATCGGACAACCAGTACTCCGGGGGGACCAGGGCTCCGGTGACAAAGGATCCAAGGACGTTCACCCCGTCCTGCGTGCGCCGCGCGAGGTCCCACCGATAGTTGAGAGTCACGTTTGAAACCGGCGTGTAAGCCGAGCTGTCCACCAGAGGCATGCAGCCCGCGCCCGTCCAACGCTCGTCGAGCAGGAGCATCGACACCGGGAGCATCGACAGCCGTCGCAGCCAGCCGGCGACATGCATTGCTGCATTCTCGGCGTCGTCGATGGTCAGATCGGCCACGGTGCCGGCGCCGCTGAGCTCATGGGTGAGTGCCAGCCAGAGCATCGGCGAGGGGATCTGCAACACGAGGGGAGCCGCCGATGTCTGCGAAACCACGGTCGCCAGCTCCAGGGCTGCGGCCGCAGTGGTCTCATTCGCGAGGAGGGTCTTGAGCGCGTATCCCGTCCGCGACCTCGCGGACAGGGATGCCCGCAGACCGTTGTTCGTGGCCACCGCGTTGGCATACAGGGCGCCGAGGTCGAGCAGGGCAACGTCGGGCTTGAGCAGTCCCTGGGCCTGCCCGAAGAAGTTCGAGTAGGCCGTCGGCTGCTGCCAGGGGACGGCGCGGCCCTGAAGAATGACCGACTGCGCATACTCGTGGAAATCGAGTACCACGGCCCGGGTCCGGCCCGACTGGGGCTGGGTGATCACTTCTGCAAGCGTAGTTGTCATGAGAGGCCTTTCAGAGTGTGCAGGGACGATCTGGGTCGGTGTTCCCCGTCCGGACCGGCTGCTGTCGGACGGGGAACACCGCTATCGGGTACGTCGGCCGGAAGGGGTGGACCGGCCGAGCGCGTCAGGACTTGTGAGTCACTTCTTCGCCGTACTTCTTCTCGAGCTCGAGGATTCGTTGCTCGAGCTTGTTGATCTTCAGCACCCGGCGATCGGGCACCATGATCAGCGGCAGCTCGCTGAGCTTTGCCTTCACCCGCTCGGGCTCCATTTTTCCCCAGTGGGTCGCGATGAGCTCCTCATCGTCGTCCTGACCCCAGGAGCCGTAGTAGAGAAGCTCTTTCGGTGGCTCGGACTTGACGAACTCCTTGACGAACTCGTGATACGGCGTGCCGCGAGCGATGCGATCCTGACGGGCCTTGGCCCTCAACGCCTTCGTCGCCTCCTCGTCGACCACATAGGTCTCCGGGGTCCAGACGACTCCATAGATGTCGGTGGCCACCTGTGCAGAGATGCGGTTCAGCTGGAGATCGTCGACCACCATCTCCGGGTCGCGTTCCAGGACATCTCCATAGCCGCCGCCCGCGCCCTGGGCGATCATGTACAGCTCGCCCTGCTTGGCAACATCGAACTGAAGTCCCATGTGAGCGGTCTCGTAGACACCGTTCTCGTAGGGCCGGTCGTTCATCACGCGTTCCATCGACAGGTCGAACTTCGAGGGATCCTCGCGGATGATGTCGTAGATGTTGATGCCCTTGACCGTGGCCAGCGGATAGACGGGGCACCCGTAGCCGCCGAACAGTCCGGCGACCGGGGAGAACTTCGACCCGGACGTCACGGTCATGAAACCCCAGTTCGGGGTGCCGCGGGAGGCCACGATCATCTCGTAGCCCATGCCGCCGCGGAACTTGCCGAAACCCTGGTTGTCACGAACGAGCCGCTTTGCTCACCAGCTGCAGGAACGGCACTTCCTCCTCCATGACCTCCTGCTCTCCGATATCGGCCATGGCACAGAACAAGGGGGCTATGGCGTCCTCGCCATCCCGGAACACCTTGGCGCCACCGCCTGCGCCATTCAGGTCGGCGCACAGGTTACCCACCTGCTCGCCGTTCTGCGTCGTGCCGCCCCAGAGGAAGTCGTTGATCTGGTTGAACCACGGCGCGACCACGTTGGAGTACTTGTGCGCCGAGGAGAACTGCATCTTGGCGAAAGCTGACTGCAGCGCCGTGAAGGCACGGAACGAGGCCTGGAGTGACTGACCGACGGGCGCGTCATAACCGGCGTCCGCCCAGCTGTGCTCCTCGGTGATGACCTCGAAGGGTGAGAGGGCTCCGGTACTTCGCGGAAGATCCGGCCACCAGTACGACAGGATTGCCTGCGCCATGAAGGATTTGGTGGACGCCAGCGGAGAGTTGATCGCCCGGTTGAGGATCTCCGGACCGGTGCCCGTCAGGTCGACGATGACCCTGTCGCCCTTGATGGTGATCTTGCAGGCGAACTTGATGAGGATGTTCTCTTTAAGCGTCGAGTCGACGAACTGGTTGAACGTGACCGTGCCGTCCGGCATCTCCTTGATCCGCCGGCGCACCTCGGTCTCGACATCTTCGACGGTGACCCGCAGAGAGGCGACGAACGTCTCCTGACCGACCTCGTCGATGAGGCGGTCGACCGTGTCCATGACCCGGCGAACCGCGCCCATCTTGACCTTGATGTCGGCCAGCATGAGCTTCGGGTCCCGGGTCGAGTGCTGCAGGAAGGTCAGCAGGTCGCGGCGGAGGTGCCCGCCCTCGACGATCTTGATCGGGGAAGCACGCAGCCCGTCATCGAAGGGGGTCTCCGAGCCGGACGGCATACCGCCGGGCTCGCAGGCCCCGTTCTCTCCCTCGTGGATGGTCGCACCGACCCACGCGATGATCTCGCCGTCACGCATGACCGGCACCAGCATCGAC
>DATCQG010000003.1:0-30797 GCA_036569625.1 Dermatophilaceae bacterium
GGACCAGCGGCGCTGCCGGGAAGCGCGGTGACAGTTCGGCGTTCCTGCAACGGGTCGAACGCGATCCTCGTGGGTACCGTCCTCACCGGCACAGACGGGTCCTACGCAGTATCCGACTCGCCACCCGAGGGAACCTGCGCCTACCAGGCGAGCTTCGCCGGTGACAGCACCTACGCGGCGGCGGGGTCGGCCTCGGTATCAGTGAAGGTGCAGCGGCAGGTGACGTCACTGTCGATCAGCCAGGTGCGTGGCACCGGCAGCGCCAAGAAGACGGTCACCATCACGGCCCACCTGGGGACGACGCACGTGAACCGCGTGGTGACCATCACCGCGACGCCCAGCGGTGGGGCGTCGGTGACGCTTGCCTCCGGCACGGTGAACGCTAACGGCAACCTCGTCGCGACCTACCAGCCGAAGACGACGACGACGTATACCGCGACGTTCGCCGGCGACGACTGGTACCTGCCGGCGACGGCCCTGGTGACTTCGTAGGTCCTTACGCCCAGCCGGAGCCGTTCGCGGGTCAGGCCGGTTCCGGAGCCCCGAAGAGCCCTCGAAACCGGCCTGAACCGAGCAGACAAAACTCAGCCGAGCAAGCGCTCAGTCTTCACCAGCCCCTGCGGCCAGGCCGGTCTTGATCAGAGCCATGACGCTGGAGTCGGCCAAGGTTGTGACGTCGCCGACCTCGCGGTTCTCGGCGATGTCCTTGAGCAGTCGGCGCATGATCTTGCCCGAGCGGGTCTTGGGCAGCTCCGCGACCACCATGATCTGGCGGGGCTTGGCGATCGGGCCGATCTCCTTGGCGACGTGGTCGCGCAGCTCCTTGATGATGTCGGGCCCTGGTTCGCTGCCACTGCGCAGGATGACGAACGCGCAGGGCGCCTGACCGGTCATGTCGTCCGAGGCGCCGACGACCGCGGCCTCGGCGACCTTGGGGTGGGAGACAAGGGCCGACTCGATCTCGGTCGTCGACAGGCGGTGCCCCGAGACGTTCATGACGTCGTCGACGCGGCCGAGCAGCCAGAGGTTGCCTTCCTCGTCCTTCTTGGCACCGTCCCCGGCGAAGTACAGCCCGGGAAAACGGGACCAGTACGTCTCCTTGTACCGCTCCGGGTCACCCCAGATGCCGCGCAACATCGCCGGCCACGGCTTGGTCAGGACGAGGTAGCCGCCCGAGCCGTTGGGCACCGGCGCTCCGAGGTCGTCAACCACCTCGACGCCGATCCCGGGGACACCGATCTGGGCCGAGCCGGGGTGGGTCGCCGTGACACCGGGCAACGGGCTGATCATGATCGCGCCGGTCTCGGTCTGCCACCAGGTGTCGACGATCGGGGTCTGGTCGCCACCGATCACCCGGCGGTACCACATCCAGGCCTCGGGGTTGATCGGTTCGCCGACCGAGCCCAGCAGGCGCAGGGAGGTGAGGTCGAACTTGGCGGGGACGTCCTCGCCCCACTTCATGAAGGTCCGGATCGCGGTCGGTGCCGTGTAGAAGACGCTCACCTTCTGCTGCTCGATGATCTCCCAGAAGCGCCCCTGGTGGGGGGTGTCCGGGGTGCCTTCGTACATCACCTGGGTCGCACCGAGGGCCAGCGGCCCGTAGACGATGTAGCTGTGGCCGGTCACCCAGCCCACATCTGCGGTGCACCAGAACACATCGGTGTCGGGGTGGACGTCATGGATCACGGCATTCGTGTAGGCGCACTGGGTGAGATAGCCGCCGGTGGTGTGCAAGATGCCCTTGGGCGCACCAGTCGTGCCCGAGGTGTAGAGGATGAACAACGGGTGCTCGCTGTCGTGGCCAACGGCCACGTGCGTGTCCGCGGCACGATCGAGGGCCTCGTGCCACCAGACGTCACGCTGGTCGTTCCAGGGGACCTCCTGACCCGTGCGTCTGACCACGAGGACCTTCTCCACCGTGGTCTCGCCCGAGATGGACTCGTCGACCATCGGCTTGAGCGCCGAGGGGTTGCCACGGCGGTAGCCGCCATCCGCGGTGATCACCACCTTGGCTCCGGCGTCGGCGATGCGGGAACGCAGCGCCTCGGCGGAGAACCCGCCGAACACGACCGAGTGCGGCGCGCCGATGCGGGCACAGGCGAGCATCGCTATGGCGGCCTCGGGGATCATCGGCAGGTAGATCGCCACCCGGTCACCCTTGGCAACTCCGAGGTCCTGCAACGCGTTTGCTGCCTTCTGAACATCGCGGTACAGATCGGCATACGTGATGTCCCTCGTATCGCCCGGCTCGCCCACGAAGTGGATGGCGACCTTGTCGCCCTTACCCGCCTCGACGTGGCGGTCGACGCAGTTGTAGGACGCATTGATCTCCCCTCCGACGAACCACTTGGCGAACGGAGCGTCGCTCCAGTCGAGGGTCTGGTCGAAGTCCTTGCTCCACGTCAGGTACGAGCGTGCCTGTTCGGCCCAGAAGGCCTCATGGTCCTTTGCGGCCTCGTCGTAGAGCGACGCCTTGCCGTTGGCCTGCGCAGTGAACTCAGCACTTGGCGGGAACTTGCGGTTCTCCTGGGACAGGTTCTCAAGGGTTTCGTTGGCCACAGCATCCTCCAAGATGACAGGCGGGGGTTACGGGCTTACTCAACCGGGTAATCGCTCGCGCATCAAGGCCATCGCCATGTTGGGCCGTCCGGCGGCTAGTTGTGGCGGCGAGCGGTCGTCCTGCTGGGCCGGAGTGCGTCAGGCGATGGATCTGCCGAGGTGGATGGCGTCGGGATTACCGACATAGTGACCGTACGGCGTGCCGTCCACCTCGGCGTAGCCCGACGCACGATAGAGCCCGATCGCGCTTCGCTGCGGTCTCCCAGTCTCAAGGACCAGCCAGTCGACACCGGCTGCCCGGGCACTGGATTCGAGCTCTACCAACACGATTCGCGACAGGCCGCGCCCGCGGGTGGAGGGCGCGACATACATCCGCTTGATCTCCGCGGCGTTCGGCGAGGGGAGGCCCGGTCGGTCACCCAGGCGACGCCATCCACCCATGGCGACGGGGACGCCCTCGAGGTAGCCGACCACGAAGTGACCCGTTGGCACCTCGAAGTCGGCTGCCTCCACGGGACTTTCGTCGCCCGGGCCGCCGTAGAGCTCCTGGTAGTGCGCCTGCACCTCGTTGGTCAGCCCTACGACGTCAGGGTGTCCGTAAGGGCGGGGGATGAGCTCCATGCCTGGACTGTATGCCGAACGCTCGCCTCACCAGTGGTGGGCGACGTCGATGACGACCCGGCTGCCGGTGCCCGGGCCGGCGAGGACGAAGGCCCTCATCGGCAGTCGGGCGCGGACGCCCAGGCCGATCGTGGTGTATCCCTCGAACGAACCGCCTGAAGCGATCTGCCGGAAGGTCGAGAACCCGTTCACGTTGACCAGCTCGCGGCTGTTGGCGGGGTTATAGGTCGGCGTACCGGTGTTGACGTTGTAGGTCGGGGCCTTGACGACGACCTCCAGCCTGGCGCCGCCACGCAGCGGGATGACCGCGCCCTGACCCTGACTCAGGACCTGGGAGACCTAACGCACCGTGAACCCGGCTCCGCCCATGCCCCGGACGTCGACGACCATGCGGTCGAAGCAGGTGTTGCGCCCGGCGCGGATGTTGGTGATCGGCGAGGGCGTCAGACGGCCCAGGGACTTGGTCAACGACCCCCAGTGGGCGGTGGTCGTGGCGCAGGTGGTTGTTGTGGAGGTGGAGGCGGAGGCGGAGGCCAGGGCCAACGCTGGAGCACCCGCGAATACGAGTGCCAGGACGAGTGGACGGACCAGCCGCCCGGTTGGGTGCTTGGAACTCATGGTGTCCTCCTTCCGGACACCATGAAGACGCCGACGGGGCCCGGTCGGTTGACCGGGCCCCGCGCGTCTCGTGCTGAATCATGCTCTTGCCTATGAAGACTCGCCTTGTTGGCGCGGACTCCTCGCCAACGTCAGCGGGGCCAGGTCGGCAGGACGATGCGCTTGGCCGTGTTGTTGAGAACGCCGGCGAAGGAGGCGTACCAGGCCACCAAGGCGGTGACCAGCCCGAGGTAGCCGCCGATCTTGGTCATGGAGGCGGAGCTGCCGAGCTCGCCGATGGCCAGGAAGGCGAAGGTGACAAACAAGATGGCGAACAGGGCGAAGAGCACTCCGGACAGTCGTGAGGCAACGACCGTCATGTAGAGCGTGAAGATGGTCCACGCCAGCAGGAACACGCCGATGCCTTTGGCGGCGTCGGTCCCGGTCGTGGGCAGGTCCTTGCCGTGCGAGACGAGGTACCAGAACGACATCCAGAAGGCGCCGTACGAGCTGAACGCCAGGGCGCCGAAGGTGTTCCCCTTGGCGAACTCCCACATCCCGGCGAACAGCTGCGCGATACCGCCGTAGAACAGTGCCACGCCGAGGACGACGACCTCGGCGGACTTGGGGGCCAGCCCTGAGTTGAACGAGCTGAGCATGAAGGTGGTGAGGGCGAACCCCGCCAGCCCGAGCGGTCCCGGGTCTGCGATGTGGGCTCCGAACGAGAGTGCCGGTGCGGTCTGAGGGGGTGTTGCATTGGTCGTAGCCTGTGCCATGACTGTCCTTTCGCGGGGGCGGCACCCCGCCCTGGGGAATCCCACGCTACGAGCGTGAGGGCTCGGTCATCAGGTCCTTGGTGGCGTGTTGCGTCCACCGGGGTGCCCGGCTCGATGTGTGGGCGTGGTGGTCGCGCCCAACGGTCATTTTTCGGCGCCAAGCGGCGGAAGGCCTGATCACGTCAGTCGCGTGGCTCGGCGAGAGCGGCGCTGAGGGCCTCGGGGGCATGCAGGCGAACCATGGTCCGGGCCGTCCCTCGCGGGATGCGTCTGGGCGTCGCCAGGGATACCAGCACCATGACGGCAAAGGTGATCGGCAGGGTCCACGCGGCGGGTTGGGCCAGCAGGGCGCCGGCCCAGCCGCCGTGCACCAGCTTGAAGATGGTCACGAGCACCGCCGCTGCCGCCAGGGTGCCGCCTGTGACCAGCCCGGCGGCAGCGCCTGTCGTGGAAAGGCGTCGCCACCAGATGCCCAGGATCAGCAACGGGCAGAAGGTCGAGGCGGCGATGGCGAAGGCAAGCCCCACGGTGTCGGCAAGCCCGATGTCGCGGGCGGCCAGCGAGAGTACGAAGGGGACGATCACTCCGGCCACTGCTGCGATCCGGAAGCCGTTGACAGCGCGGGCATCCCCGCCTGTCGACCTCCTGAGGCGACCTCGGATCAGATCCTGGTCGACGACCCCGGCCACGGAGATGGTCAGACCCGACGCTGTCGACAAGAACGCTGCGAAGGCACCTCCGGCGAGGAGTGCGGACATGAGCTGACCGACCAGTCCCGGAGTGACTGCGATCGGGAGCAGCAGCGTGACCGAGTCGGGGGAGGTGCCGGCGGGAAGGTGCGGCAGGTAGGTGCGCGCCAACGAGCCGTAGAGCGGGGGAAAGACGTAGAAGAGTCCGAGCAGCGCGAGCACCATCAACGTCGTACGCCGTGCGGTTCCTCCGTCGGGGTTGGTGTAGAAGCGCACCAGCACATGGGGGAGCCCCATCGTCCCGAAGCAGAGCGCTAACAATGTGCTGTAGGTGGCGTACACCGGGTGCTCCACCCCGCCGAATCCGCCCAGTGGGTGGGACCATTCGTGGCCTGGTGGCACGGGTGCCACATGAGGGATGGGCTGGCCGTGGGTCAGCCAGAAGGACAGCAGGAGGAATGCGGGGACGCTGATGGCCGTCACCTTGATCCAGTACTGAACCGCCTGCACGAGGGTGATGGACCGCATACCTCCGGCAACGACGTTGGTCACGACCACCACTGCCACGATGAGGCTTCCGACCCAGGCCGGCGTCCCGCTGACCGTGTGGAGGGCAAGCCCCGCACCCTTGAACTGCGGGAGGAGGTAGAGCCACCCGATGCCGAGGACCAGCACCGAGCTGAGCCTGCGGATCGCCATGTTCTCCAGCCGCGCCTCGGCGAAGTCAGGAAGGGTGTAAGCGCCGGAACGTCGCAGTGGGGCTGCCACCAGCAGCAGGAGCACGAGGTAGCCCACGGTGTAACCGACCGGCAGCCACAGCATGTCGGCGCCGAGGGAGTAGACCAGCCCGGCGACCCCGAGAAATGAGGCGGCAGAGATGTACTCGCCACCGATCGCGGATGCGTTCCACGTCGGGGTGATCATCCGGCTCGCCACGTAGAAGTCACTCGTCGTTCGGGAGAACCGGAAGCCAAAAGCGCCAATCGTCAACGTCACCAGGCAGACCACGGTGATGGCGGTGATGCCGAGGGAGCTGTTCACCGGCGTCTCATCGTCGCGCGACGAGCTCTGTGAACTCGCGCTCGATCTGCTCGCTCTGTCGCACGTAGTAGCGCCCGGCAAGCCAGACCGCCGGGTAGACGAACACGCCAAGGATGAGCCAGGGCAACGGGATCGGACCGATGTGCAGACTCAGGGTGGCCGGCACGAGAAGGAACAGGAGCGGTAGCCCGCCGATCATCACCGTGGCGGACGCGAGTACCGACAGGGACAACCGCCACTGCGCGCGGACAAGCGCACTCATGTACAGCTCCCCGAGGCGCGTCTGCTCGTCGATGTCCGCCGACACGGGGCGCGCCGGTTCTCGGCGACGTGGGCCCCTCCGTGGGCCAGTGACCCGAACCCGTTTCTGGGGTCCGTCCGCCTGGCCCGGGATACCTGACATCAGGGCGTCGAGGAGGGCGTTGGTCTCGGGGGTGGTGAGGTGGCTACCTCGCTGGACGTGGAGAGGCGGTCGCGCAGGTCGCGGAGGTGCCGCCTGCTCACCTGCAGCTCGATGTCGCCCAGCCGAATCTTGCAGCTCCCATGGCTTGTCAGCACGGCGTCGACGAAGGGCAGCGCCACCAGCGTGCTGCGGTGGATCCTGACGAATCCTGCTTCGGCCCAACGTTCTTCGAGGGTCGTGAGGGACGTGCGCACAAGATGTGATCCGGTCGCCGTGTGAAGCCGGGCATAGTCGCCCTGTGCCTGGGCGAACCGGACCTGGGAGCGCTTGATGAACGTCGTCACCCCGCCGAGCCCCACGGGGATCGTCTCGTCCGGGACCGTCGGACCCGGCGAGCTCACACCCCTTGCTGCCTCGATCGCGGCGACGACGCGTCGTACAGCCTCCGACAGTCGAGCGGCCCTGACCGGCTTCATGACGAAGTCGGTGGCGCGCACCTCGAAGGCGTCGACGGCGCGCGCGTCGTAGGCCGTCACGAACACCACCTGCGGACGGTCGGCGAAGCGGGCCAGGACCCGGGCCAGCTCGATGCCGTCCAGACCGGGCATGTTGATGTCGCAGAAGAGCACGTCGACGGGAGCAGAGTCCAGCGCACGGAGAGCGTCGGCGCCGTTGGACGCGGTCCTGATGTCGCCGATCCGTTCGTCCTGGCGAAGCAGGTAGGCCAGCTCGGACAGCGCCGGCGGCTCGTCGTCAACCAGCAACGCACGCAGACCTGACGTGGGCGCCGTCGTGTGCTCTGACATGGTGCTGAGGATACGACCTGGGACTACGACGAGGGCCGTATGCCGGGTGCGAACTTGGGCACCCGGAACGTCACCCTGGTGCCCAGGCCCGGCGCCGTCTCGACCACGAGGCCGTGGTCGTCTCCGTAGACCTGGCGCAGACGGGCGTCGACGTTGCCCAGACCGATCGAGTCCTCGCGCGACTCGCCAGCGAGCACTGCGCGCACCACCTCGGGGTCGGACCCGACTCCATCATCCTCGACGACGATCTCGGCCTCTGTGCCATCGTCGCTTGCCGTGATGCTGACGTGCCCGACACCATCCTTGGACTCGAGCCCGTGATGGACGGCGTTCTCGACCAGCGGCTGGATGGCCAGGAAGGGGACGGCGACGGACAACACCTCGGGCGCAACCAGAAGTGAGATCTGCAGCCGGTCCCCGAATCGGGCCTGTTCAAGTGCCAGATAGCGCTCGATGTTGCCCAGCTCCTCGGCCAGGGTGGTGTATGCCCCGCCTCGACGCAACGAGTAGCGGGTGAAGTCTGCGAACTCGAGGAGCAGCTCCCGGGCCCGGTCGGGGTCGGTGCGTACGAACGAGGCGATCGCGGCCAGCGAGTTGAAGATGAAGTGTGGGCTGATCTGGGCCCGGAGTGCTCGCAGCTCGGCCTCCACTGCGCGGGTCCGCTGACGTCCCAGCTCGGCCAGCCCTACCTGGGTCGACACCCACACGGCCACCTCCTCGGTCGCCCTGGCCAGGCCGGCGGAGGCGCTGGGGCCGTACGCAGCCAGTGCGGCAACGACGCGATCTTCGGAGATGACCGGCGCCAGGATGGCGGTCCGGATCTCGCAGTTCGGGTCGCCGCAGGCCACGTCCCTGGCGTCGAGGACCACAGTGCGACCAGAGGCGAGAACCTCGCTCGCGTGTCGCCATACCTGCTCTCGGTGGTGAGACCCTTTGCCGTCCCACGCGAGAGTGGAAGCGTTGTCGCACAGGGCGATTGCCTGGGTGCCAAGCATGGCCCGCAGGTGCTTGGCCGCCCTGGACGCACTCTCGGGCGTGAGGCCGTCGCGCAGGTGTTGTGAGGCGAGCGATGCAGTGTGAAGGGTCGCGTAGGTGGCGCGGTCGACCGGGGAGCCGAACTCATGTCGACGTCGTACCGCTCGTGCCATGACCCAGGCCAGTGACAGAGCGAAGATCGCCGTGATGACGACGATCCCAAGCGTGGGCAGATCCTCGGCTCCGGGCACGTGCGAACTCTAGGCCTGTTGGGAAGAGGACGGTGTGGGAAGACGGAGGCTGCGGGAACCATAGGCTGCGGGCGTGTCCACGATTGCTGACTCGCTCATCACCCTGTCGACCCTGCCCGGTGTCCAGGAGGCCACCGAGGCTGCCCGCGAGGCCTGCACCAAGCTGCGCTGGCATGAGGCGCTACGGCGTCGGATCCCTGCAGCCGCAGCCGAATCACGGGTGCGAGGTGCCTGGGCGAGCGCGGCGCTGGACGGGGTGGAGATGGACCTGGCGGTCGTCCGGGACCTGATGCGTGGCGCCACGGCATGGCCGCAGAGCCCGGACCCGCTCGAGGCCATGCTGAGGGGCGCGGTCCAGGCAACGGCTGAGACCGAACACATCGCCGAGATGGTCGTCACGGCGCCGTCCCAGGCTCTGGCCCGGGTCCACGTCGCCGCCGCCGCCCACCTCCTCCCCGAGTCGCAGGTCGGACGTCCCCGGCGGGCGAGCGAGACTTCGCAAGAGCTCACGGATCTCGGGGCCGCTCCCGACGGGCTCGCTGTCGGACAACGGCTTTCCGGGATTCTGGAGCTCTTGCTGCGCGCAGGGGATGCTCCTGCCGTCGTGGTGGCGGCCCTGGTGCATGCGGAGATCGCGACCGTCCGGCCCTTCGTCCGGGGCAACGGGCTGGTCGCAAGGGCGATGGAGCGAGCCGTCATCCGCGCCAGCGGGCTCGACCCGACCGGGGTCGCCGTCGCCGAAGTGGGCCATCGAAGCGCTGGTGGAGCGGTCTATCTGGGTGCCCTCGCGGCCTACTCTTCGGGCTCGCCGCAGGGCGTTGCGCTGTGGATCACCCATTGCGCGAGGGCCGTCGTGGCGGGAGCAGAAGAAGGCGGTCGTATCGCGGACGCGGTTCTGATCGGCCGCCTCGCCTGAGTCGCTGATTGCCATTGAGGACAGCGGATTCGCTTCCCCCATTTGTCCCAAAAGTCAAGTCTTACGTTCGCGGCCGAAAGCGAGTAGAAACGTGGTGAGCCGACGGACGAGAGTCCGACGACCATCACGAGACAAACGGGCACCCACGCGCGGGCAGTCCACTGATGGACCGATCGTGGCGGGCTTGTCCCACTGCGACAGAATAGATTCACGCTTGGTAACTCGCGAGTCTCGCGGTGAGATGGCACCCCGTTCACGGGGTGCCATCATCTTGGGGCGGGCCGATTTTCACCCCGGTTGCACTCATGACCCCAAGTAGCCCACAATTAGAGATGCCCACTCCCCCTCGGGGTCGAGTGAGCTGGCGCGCCGGTTCCTCCCCCCCGGAGCTTGGTGCGTCGACGGCCCCCGATGTCCCCCGTCGGGGGCCGTCCCCGTCCTCGGCCGGATTCCGTTATCCACAACCTCATCCCGTTTCGTCCGATCGTCCACAGGCTGGCTGCCGCTCCTTCCCGACGAGGTGCGTGGGGGCCCACGGTGGACACATGAAAACGGGACACATCATCGGAGTGGTCGGCGGGTCGGGCGGAGTCGGCGCCTCGGCCCTCGCGGCGGCAATCGCCGTACGCGGAGCTCAGGCGGGGCTGCGATCGGTGTGCCTGGATGGCGACCGACTCGGCGGGGGGCTTGACGTCACCCTCGGCATCGAGCAGGAGCGTGGGGTGCGCTGGCCGGACCTGGCCGGAGCCAGAGGGCGCATCGACGGTTCCGAGCTGCTGCGGGCGCTGCCGACGGTGGATGGCGTAGCCGTGCTCTCGTTCGACCGCGCACGTGACGTTCGCCTCACCGCCGAGGTGCTCGACGAGGTGCTCCAATCACTGCGCCGCGCAGCGGACCTGGTCGTGGTGGATCTGCCTCGTCCTGACCACGAGGTGTTTTGTGCGCTTTCAGCCTCTCTTGACTCGATCGTCCTGCTCTCCGGGTCAGGCATCCGTGACCTGGCGGGCGCCAGCGCGATCGCCGCACAGGTGATCCTCGCGTGTCCGGACGTGTGGCTCTGCCTGCGCTCCCATGGCCAGGGCGGTCACTTCGCGGAGACGGTCGCGGTGGCTCTGGACCTGCCCCTGCTGGCGATCCTGCGCGAAGAGCCGTCCCTGTCGGCTGACGTGCTGCACGGCATACCACCAGGAACGTCGCAAAAGGGTGCGCTCGCGGCTGCCGCAGACGCCATGCTGGCTCACTGCGTTCTTGACGATCGGCTGGACGCCTCGTGAGCGTTTCACCGACAGTCTGGGCACAGATCCGTCTGGGCAAGGTTCCGACGCCAGGACTCGTTTCCCGAGTTCTCGAAGGTGAGGCCGTCGTCCTGGGGGAGGCGGGAGCCCTCCGGGCACGGATGGAGCTGGCGGCCGAGGTCTTGGGAGCCGGCCCGCTGGAGCCCTTGCTGGCCGATCCACTGGTCACCGATGTTCTGGTCAATGCCGGTTCGGGTGTCTGGGTCGATCGCGGCGACGGGCTGACCCGCGCCGACTGTGATGTCGGCGATGAGCTCGCGGTTCGCCGACTCGCCGTGCGGCTGGCGGGGATCGCCGGACGTCGCCTTGATGACACCTGCCCGTATGTCGACGGGTTCCTCCCCGGCGGCGTCCGCCTCCACGCGGTGCTGCCGCCCATCGCCGTCGAGGGTCCTCACATCAGCTTGCGGGTGCCGCGCCGGCTTGCCCCGAGCCTGGAAGAGATGGCTCGCTGGGGGACGTTCAGCGCCGGCTGGCTCCGCGTGCTCGAGGCCTTGGTGAGCAGGCGATGTTCCTTCGTCATCAGTGGGGGCACAGGTAGTGGCAAGACCACGCTCTTGGGCGCAATGCTCGGTGAGGTCGATGTGCGCGAACGGCTCGTCATCGTCGAGGACGTGCGCGAGCTCGCCGTCTCCCACCCCCATGTTGTCCGGCTGCAGTCGCGTCCGGCCAACGTCGAGGGTCGTGGCGAGATCGGGCTCACCACGCTCGTGCGTGAGTCGCTGCGCATGCGCCCCGACCGCCTCGTCGTGGGTGAGGTTCGTGGCGCTGAGGTGCGCGAGATGCTGGCTGCGCTCAATACCGGGCACGAGGGCGGATGCAGCACCTTGCACGCCAACAGCAGTGCCGACGTCGTGGCACGTTTCGAGGCGCTGGGTGCGTTGGCAGGGCTTGCGCCCACCGCGGTCCATGCCCAGCTGCTGAGCGCGGTCCAGGTGGTCGTCCATCTTCGCCGCAGCTCGGGTCGTCGCTTTGTGGACACTGTGGCCGTTCTCGCTCGAGGAGCGGACGGCTCCCCTGAGGTGGAGCCTGCGCTTGCTCGAGGCGTCGATGCGGACACGGTGGTCGGGACGGCCTGGCCCGACCTCGCTCACCTGCTGGGCCTCGATGCCGCAGTGGTCCCATGAGTATGGCGGTGGGTCTGCTGGTGATGGTCGGTGTCCTTGTGTGGCCGGGGAGCTTTGGCAGGCGCTCTCTGGCGATCCTGCCCAGAGTGTCGACCCCGGCGACCTTCCCGACGTTGCTGCGGTCTGCTGGTGCCTCGTCCCGGGTGCGGGTGCTTCACTGGCGCACGGGTCGCCGCGCCGCCGGAATCAGCACCCAGGACCTGCTCGGCCTCCTCGAGGCGATCGCTCCGGCCCTGGAGGCGGGGATGGCACCGGCTTCGGCGTTGCGGATCGCAGCTGACTCCCGAACCGACCCCGGCCGTCCAGACCCTCTGGATTCGCTGGTGAGGGCGATGGCGTTGGCCGCAGCCAATGGCGACCAGCTCGGCCCACTCTGGCGTGAGGCTTCCGGGTCGGCACGTTCGGCCGAGCTCTTGTTATTGGCTCAGGCCTGGTCCCTGACCGAGGACATGGGTGCTCCACTTGCCCAGGCCGTTCGCACGACCGCAGGGTTGCTCGAGGCCCGGATCGCCCACGAGCGACGTCTGACCGCAGCCGTGGCAGGGGCCCGGGCGACCGTGAACGTGCTGACCGTCCTGCCGATGGGCGGCCCCCTTGTGGCGCTGGTTCTGGGGATCGGGCCAGGCGATCTCTATGGAAGCTCCCGGCTCACCCAGGCAAGCCTGGCGATGGGGCTGTGTCTGGCGGTCATCGGACGATGGTGGGTGCGTCAGATGGTGCGAAGGGTCGGGCGCGGGCCGGTGGTTGCATGACCCTCGCCGTGATGTTGCTGACCGCGGTTGCCGCCCTAGTCTGGCCGAGCGCTTCCGAGGACAGCGGTATGGCGCTTGGTCGCCTTGTGCTGGGGGCAAAGGCGCCGAGCGCCGACGGCGCCATCCGGAGGGCCGTGCCCGTCGCCGAGGTGGCTGGCGTCATCGACCTCCTTGCCCTGACCTTGCGAGGAGGGGCTGGGCTGGTCGAGGCGATGGAGGCCGTCGCCGTTCGTGTCGGCGGTCCGCTGGGACTGCACCTGCAGACTGTTGCCGCTGCTCGTCGCTGGGGTGTCGAAGACGCAACCGCCTGGGCGAGCATCCCGTCGGCATGGCGGCCGGCGGCTCGGGCTTTGCGCATGGCGGCCACCGCCGGTGTGCCGCCTGCCGACGTTCTTGCCCGGGCGGCCGAGGAGGTGCGCCGCGCCGAGCAACAGCGGCTCGAGGTGGCCACAGCGACCTTGGGCGTCCGCATCGTGCTGCCGCTCGGGCTGGTATTCCTGCCCGCGTTCGTCCTGACCACGGTGGTGCCGATCGTGCTTGCTCTGGCCCATCAAGTGCTGGCCGCCCAATGACCCAACCACCGATACCAACTCGAAATGAAGGAGGTTCACTACCAGAGGCACACTGGGTGCTGGAAGGTGAGTCACGAACGCCCGCACAATGCCCCCCACAAAGAGGCGGGTGGTTATCGTCTAGGTGATGGAAGGCGCGAGCCATCCGGAAGGGGGCAGACCGGTGGCCAGTGAGGCGCAGCGCCGGGTCGTGATCCTCTATGAGCATGCGTTACTCGGTGAGGGGATCGCCAAGTACCTTCGGACCCAGCTTGGTGTGGAGGCGACGGTCGCCTCAGCGCTCGACCTCCAGGCGGTTGCCTCGGCGCTTGCCCTGAGGCCCGCGGTCGTTATCTTCGAGCTGGGCGAGGCGCTGCAGAGCGTCGACCTGACCACGCTGGCCCCAGATGCCGTCCTGATCGATGTGAGCACCGTCGTGGCACGAGGCTTGGCCCTCTCCCCAGACGCTGCCGGGCTCCACAGGATCCTGCAAGCGGTGAGAGAGAGCAGTCCGAGCACGGGACCAGCCGATCAGAGTCGACGGAATCCTGGCGAGTGACCTTGCGCGGTGCAGGTAGTGGTAAACCTGTTGGTCAACCTCCACCGCGGTGAGGAGTGGATGCTGGTCGAGCAAGAACATTGGGGATCATGTCGCTGAGCTCATCGCTGGTGGAGCTGCCCGGGCGCGGGGTAACCCGGGTCTGGGAGCATCCCGGGCCGCCGGGCGCGCCGACGTTGATGCTGGTTCATGGGGTGACGCTGACTGCCGCGCTGAACTGGTCAGGTGTCCTCGAACCGTTGGGCGCGGCGTTCCGGGTCGTCGCCATGGACCTCTGCGGGCATGGCGAGAGCTTTCGCCCCGCCGGACGCTTCAGTCTGGAGGACTGCGCGGATGACCTTGCTCTGCTGGCCCGGATTCGGGGGGTGGAGCAGCTGGTTGCGGTCGGATACTCGATGGGCGGCCTGATCGCACAACTGATGTACCGCCGACACCGGAGCTTGGTGAGGGGTCTTGCGTTGTGTGGCACAGCGCGCAATTTCCGTGGGTCGCCGGTCGAGAGGATGGCCGCTTTGATGTGGCCCGCGATGATGGCGACAATGCGGTGGAATCCGATGTACCAGGCGGTTGGGGCGCAGAATCTCGGCCCCGCCCTGATTGGCTGGGTGCCCGACCCCCAGGCCCGTCAATGGGCCCGGTCGCAGATGCGTCAGACGAGTCTGGCGACCGCGCTGTCAGCCATCCAGGCAGCATCGGAGTTCACGTCCCACGACTGGGTAGCAGGCATCGACGTGCCCACTGCGGTGGTCGTACCAACACGCGACCACGTCGTGCCTCCGAGGCGTCAGCTCAAGCTCGCCGCGGCGATCCCGGGCGCAGCGATCTATGAGTTCGACGGGGACCACGGCGCATTCCTCAACGACCCCGAGACGTTCGCCAGCATCCTGCTGGAGGCCTGCGGCTGGGCCAGCGCCTAAGAACCTCGAGGCGCCAGCCACAAGGGGGCTCGGGCGGTCAGCGGGCCACTCGACCCGCGGCGACGTAACCTGTGCCAAGAACCATCTCGGTGACGTCCACATCCTCCAGATAGGGAGCCAGCACGCTCCACGGATGATCGAAGCCCTCGAAACTGCGGACGAAGGGGCGATGAAGGGCCGCCACGGAGGCGTTGAGCAGAATCAGCCACGGCGCCGCCCACTTGCCGCCACCAGCGGCCACATGCGCGCCGCGTCGCAACTGGGAAACGATGTTTCGGACCGAGTGCGGGCGACGAACGATGTCATGCACGGCGCAGAAGAGGGCTGCATCAGCGTCAACGGGAAGATCGACCTCGGCAGCGGGGGCCATGATGAAGGACACGTTCGACCAGCCGAACCGCTCGGCGCGGGCACGTGCGATGTTGAGCATTGAGCGCGATTCATCGATGGCGATGATGAAGCCCTCCGTGCCGATCTTTTCCTGCAGCAGTGGCATACACAGCCCGGTTCCGCAACCAACATCAACCACCAGGTCGCCCGTGCGCAGGTCGAGAGCGTCAACGACTCGTCGCCGGAAAACCATGAACCGATCGGTGCGCTGGTCGTAGCTGGCTGCCCCGGCGGCATAGGCCCGCAGGGTGTCGGAATCGTCCGTTGACGCAGGCGTGGGGTCAGCCACGGAGGGTTTCCGCTTGGCGATCATGCAACCAACGTAACTCCGTTCTGGTCTCGGTGACCTCCTGTGGGCCAGTCAGATCAGGTTCAGCTGTTGTCGCGTGCTGTCGACCCGTAAGGGACGAAGGTCCCGTTCCTTGAACGCCTCGGTCGGCTAGCCAGGGCACGGTCAACGTGCGCGAAATACGGAAGCGTGCGTTTCTGACTAGTGTCGGTTAGGCGCGCAACTCGCCAACCGCCGCTGCCGCATACGCTGGGCCTGCAGCGGCATCAGTCGTGGCCGCGGCACCGCCCCGCCAGGAGCGTTGAGCCACCCAGCCGCACAGGCTTGGTCGAGATGACAGTTTCATCCGCAATCTGAACGGAGCGTCCGATGAGAGTTCTGATCATTGTCCTGGTCGTTGTTCTGCTGGGGCTGGGACTGGCCGTGAGGATCGTCAAGCAGTACGAGATGGGCGTCTTGTTCCGGCTGGGTCGGGTGCTGGGCTTGCGCCAGCCCGGGTTACGGATGATCATCCCGTTCGTCGACGTCCTGCATCGGGTGTCGTTGCGGATCATCACGATGCCGATCCAGTCCCAGGGCATCATCACCCGGGACAACGTGAGCGTCGATGTGTCCGCGGTCGCCTACTTCCGCGTGGTCGACGCGGTGAAGTCGGTCGTCGCGATCGAAAACGTGCGCGCCGCCATTGACCAGATCGCCCAGACCACGCTGCGGAAGGTCGTCGGTCAACACACCCTTGATGAGACGTTGTCCGAGACCGACCGGATCAACCTGGACATCCGCGAGATCCTCGATGTCACCACCGTGGAATGGGGTGTGGAGGTAACGCTGGTGGAGCTCAAGGACATCCAGCTGCCCGACAGCATGAAGCGGGCCATGGCGCGCCAGGCGGAAGCCGAGCGGGAGAAGCGGGCGAAGATCATCAACGCCGAGGGAGAGTCTCTTGCGGCGGCCGCACTGGGTGACGCCTCTGACACGATGATGGCCCACCCGTTGGCGCTCCAGCTTCGTAACCTGCAGAGCCTGGTCGAGATCGGCGTGGACAAGAACACCACCGTCGTGTTCCCCGCACCCATCATGACCACCATCGCGGAGCTCGGTGCCTTCATCGCCCGCGAGGCAGCGGCCGCAACCCCTGGAGCACCGCCAAACCGGGATGGTGCCATCCCGGTGGCGGCGTCGGAGGAAGCCACCGACGCCACCGAAGGTATCTAGGTCGCCTCCCGTGTGTTGCTTCCCAGCGCCCTAAGGTCGACGCCCGGAGAGCTCCTGTACGACGTCCTGGATCCCGGCGTCGTCTCGGACGACTTCTTCCAGGTACAGCCGACCGGCGACGATCCGGTCCTGCTGCACCTCGAACAGACTGACCCCGCGCATCTCAAAAGGCTCGCCATCGCTGCGGCTCCCCGTCCAGTGCCATTCGGTCCAGACGGTTTCACCATCCTGTACGGAGCGGACCAGCTCCGCATGAAAGTCCGGGATGCCGTCGAACATGGCCTTCCAGTTGGCCTCCATCTGCGCACGCCCGACGAACGCCCTACCAGGGTGCACCGGCTGCTCACTGCGATAGTCCTGATGAATCAGGGCTGTGGCCCCCGCGAGGTCGTGCTCGTTCATCAGCGCCGCTAGCCGCGCCACCACATCCGACATTCGGGCACCTCGCTCGTCTCGAAGGTATGACGGTGACCAACCCCAGCCCCTCTACGTGGTCCTGCGAAACCAACACTGGCGACAAGAGACCGAGTTGACTCACCGGAAAGGTCCGCGTCGCAAATCTTGGACCTGGTATGCGCGGTGACGGGCTTCAACCGGGACTACGCCCGCAGGGCGTTGAGGCAGGCGTTGAAGACGTTGGCTACCGCCAAGGGCCAGCCAGCCCAAAACCCCAAGTCACAGCCCCTGGCACGCGGACCTTTCCGGATGGGGCAAAGAAGCAACGTTTCCGGACCTCTTGAGATGAGGCAACAGGGAGACTGGGCCAACTGAGCTTCTTGGGGCAGCCGAGATAGGCTCCGGAAGCTGCGGTTTTGCCGGACACTGTCTATGAGGTGACGATCATGGTTGAGAAAACGACTGCGGCGGACCAGGACAAGTTGGCGTCGTCCGCCCGGTTCCGGAAGCTGCCTGAGCGCATTCGGCCTGAGGACATGATCTCCTTCCAGGAAACGGAGCCGCCCCCGGACCCGACCATGGGACGTGACCCGGAGCGGGACTTCATGTTGCGAAACGCCGGCTTCTGACAACTGGGCCGTTAGACCCCGTAAGTCAGACACGGGCAGCCGGATTGAAGGATGGCCAGATGCCCGGCTTGCTGGGTGAGGTCAAGGCTGTCGTCATCCACAGGGGTAGGGGAGACCGTCGCGCTGTCCACAGAGGGGCGACAGGGTCTGGCTGTGGCTGAAGGCGGAGCCCACGATTGGTGTCGAGCCGGGACGGGCCTGGCTGTGCGCTCCTTCTGAACGCATTGAGCAACAAGGGAATTCGATGAGCCGTCTACTTACCATCCGCTGGCGCATGCTCGGAACGACACCGGATGCCGGAATGACCACAGCCGAGTATGCCGTCGGCACTCTCGCCGCCTGCGCATTCGCGGCAGTGCTGATGGCCGTCGTGCGCTCTGGGGCGGTCAAGTCCGCCTTGACCGACTTGATCACGTCCGCGTTGTCCATCGCGTCGTGATGCTGGCTTCCCGCTTCTTGTCTCGGCGCAGATCCCGGCGAGGTCCTACGGTCTCGCGGTGGCCGGACCGGTCGAGATGGCGGTCGAGGCCCGGTCAGTGCGGAATGGTCACCGCTGAGTTCGCGGTCGTCCTGCCTGCGGTCGTCCTCGTGCTGGCGCTGTCTCTGGGGGCGCTGGGCCTGGCATGGGATCAGATCCGCTGCGTTGATGCGGCAGCGGCTGGGGCGCGCGCCGCATCACGAGGTGACAGCGCGGCGGCCGTGATTCTGGTTGCCAGCCGCGCGGCGCCTTCGGAAGCGGTGGTCTCGGTGGATACAACCGATGACACCGTCATCGTCTCAGTGGTGTCCCGGCCCCGAGTGGCGGCCAGTCTCCTCCCCGCCTGGCTGCGTGCAAGCTCGACAGCGTTGGCGGCTCGTGAGTTATCGGACCCGCAGCAATGAAGAGACGACAGCCATGAGGCCAGCGTTGGACGCCGTCGCGCGCTCATCGGCGCGCTCATCGGCACTCCCATTGTCACGCTCATTGTTAGGCTCATCGGCGCGAGGATCGGCCACCGTGGTCATGCTCGGTGTGATCGCCTCCTTGTTGATGCTCACGATCTCGGGGCTCTTGCTGGCAAGCGCAGTTCTGGCCAGTCACCGTGCCCGGACGGCTGCGGATCTTGCGGCACTCGCGGCGGCTGCTGGTCTGATGCGCGGCGAACCCGCCAGTGCCGCTTGTGACTCGGCGGCTCAGGTCGCTGCCAAGAACCACGGCCGGATGGAGCAGTGCACCACGACCGGAAAGGAGGTGCGGCTCAACGTGTCCGTACTCGCGGGGTTGAGCCGGGTGGGCGTCGCCTCGGCCAGGTCGCGAGCCGGACCGGGCCCGGACTCAATCCTTGCCCCGTGAGGCGGAGACGTGGGCGCACTGGCCGGGGGACCTGGCCCTGACCGGTCAGCTGGCAGAGGGCGGTTCGGATTCCTGGTGCCGATCCGGTTGCTGGGCTTTGCTGCTCTCGGCGTTACCGCCGGCATCGCTGCTCGTGCCGGTGTCTGGATCGCGGCTGACGTCGGTGCCGGCATCGGTGCTGTGCTCGGAGCTGGCGGTGGTCTGGCTGTCTTTCTGATGACGGTCGTGGCGGCTGGAACGGTGACCGCCTTCGGTCGAGGTGCTCGCGCCCGACGCGGCTTGGTCCTTGCGCAGCTGGCGAAGCTCCTTGCGTGATCTCGCCTTGCGACGTGTGCCCCTGCTGATCAGGACATAGGCGAGGCCGAGCAGCGCCACCGACACTGCGCCGGCCACGAACATGGCCAGGGGCGAGGCCGAGACCTTGACTCCGAAGGCCGTGACCACGATCGTCTCGGAGGTGGCCGACGGGGCCATGACAGCGAACACTGTGGCACCGACGGCGGCCAAGATCAACAGCAGACCGAGCACGATCATTCGATCAGCCTCCAGAGCTCATGAAGTGTTGATGACCCTGTCGTCACCGCTGCAATCGTACCCATTCCGAGTGCTTGCCCCGGTTTCGTCCGGCCCGACCCTTTCTGCTAGGGGTGTGGCGACCCAGCCAGGACGGCCGTCAGCAGCGCGACAGCGCCCGCCTTGTCCAGAGGCTCGTTGCCGTTGCCACATTTTGGAGACTGGACGCACGACGGGCAACCGCTCGCGCATTCGCAGGCCACGATCGCGTCTCGCGTTGCCGTCAGCCAGATCGTGGCGGCGTTGAAACCCCGCTCTGCGAAACCTGCGCCCCCGGGATGGCCGTCATAGACCAAGATCGTCGGGCGGTTGGTGTCTGGATGCAGCGCAGTTGAGACGCCGCCGATGTCCCACCGATCCGATGTGGCCACGAGAGGAAGCATGGCGATGGCGGCATGCTCGGCGGCATGGGCTGCCCCGGGTATCTCGCTCTCCGTGACCCCAGCCGCATCCAGCATCCCCTCGGTCATGGTCCACCACACCGCCTTGGTGTGCAGGGTGCGCTCAGGAAGGTCGAGCGGGTGCTCACCGAGGACCTCACCCCCGGGCAGTCTGCGCAGGAAAGATGTGACCTGAGAGCGAACGTCGACGGTGCCGAAGCAGATGTCGACGGGCCCCCAAACCTGCGACTGCTCGACCCGGCCGATGTCGAACGCGCTCACGGACCGTGCCTGTGTGGACCACCCCGGGTCACCGGCCACAACGATGGCGTGGGAGTCCGCAACGTCAAGATGGGCGACCACATAGGGCTGGCCCTGATGCACATACACCGCGCCGGTGTGGACGCTCGACTGGGCGGCCGGGCCGTCGACCGTGCCGAGGACCCGTCCCGTGGACCACTCGACGATGCGGACGGTCTCGCCGGTGCCACGCAGTGAGACGTGCTCAGTCGCTCGTTCGGGTCGCGTCCAGAACCACCCACCCGGGCGTCGACGAAGCATCCCCTGCGCCACCAGATCATCGAGGAGCCCCACCATGGTCGGGCCGAACACCTTCGAGTCGGCGCCGGTGAGTGGCAGCTCGGCGGCGGCGGCGGCCAGATGGGGACCGAGGACGTAGGGATTCTGCGGATCGAGGACCGCGGCCTCCACGGGTCGGTCGAACAACGCCTCGGGGTGGTGGACCAGATACGTGTCCAGCGGGTCGTCCCCTGCGACCAGGACCGCCAGTGAGCGAGAGCCCGTGCGCCCGGCACGGCCTGCCTGCTGCCACAGCGACGAGAGGGTCCCGGGCCACCCGGCGAGCAGGACAGCGTCCAGTCCGCTCACGTCGATGCCCAGCTCGAGGGCATTGGTTGCCGCCAGCCCACGCAAGGCACCCGATCGAAGGCGTTGCTCCAGCTCACGTCTCTCTTCGGGCAGATACCCACCGCGGTACGCCGCTACGGCGGACTCGAGCGCCGGGTCCACCTCGCGAAGGGACCGTCGTGCGCTTGCCGCGATCGTCTCTACCCCTGCGCGGGAATGGGCGAAGGCCACGGTCTGCACGCCGCTGGCCACAAGGTCCGCCAGGAGGTCGGCAGTCTCGGCAACGGCACTGCGCCGACGCGGCGCATCCTCTTTGTCAGCCCCACCGTCACTAGCCCCACCGCCACCGCTGCCCGCCACCAGACCGGGTTCCCACAGGCCAAAGGTCATCGACTCCCGGGGTGACCCGTCGACGACGACGGCGCGGGTCGGCATACCGATCAGTGCACTGGCCTGAGCTGCCGGATCGGCGACCGTCGCGCTGGCGAGGATGAACGTGGGGGAGGAGCCATAGTGCGCGGCCACGCGACGCAGCCGGCGGATCAGGACGGCCAGGTGCGAGCCGAAGACCCCTCTGTAGACATGACATTCATCAATCACGACGTAGCGCAGCGACCGCAGGAACGGAGCCCATCGCGGGTGGCCGGGGAGCAACGAGTGATGGACAAGGTCGGGGTTCGTCAGAACATACTGGCAGTGGTCGCGGATCCAGCGACGTTCGTCCGGGGGGGTGTCGCCGTCATAGGTCGAAGCGCGAAGCCCCGGGATGGCCAGCGCGGTCAGGCCTGCCATCTGGTCAGCGGCCAGAGCCTTGGTAGGGCTCAGATAAAGGGCGGTGACGCCCCGACCGGACGCGGCTTCGGCACTGTCGAGAACGTCCGAGAGCACCGGCAGGAGATAGCCGAGACTCTTGCCTGACGATGTGCCGGTCGAGATGACGACGTGAGAACCGCCGTGTGCGAGGTCGACGGCCTCGCGCTGATGGGACCACAGCCTGGTGATTCCGGACGTGCTGAAAGCCGAGTACAGCGCCGGGGCAACCCATTCGGGCCACGGCACGGCATGCTCCACGCGGGCAGGCACCTCATGAACGTGGACAAGCCGTTCGCGGCGCCGCCCGCCGGCGAGGCGCGAGAGCACATCCGGGGGGTCGAAGGCCCGTCGTGTCGAAGGCAGAGGATCTCTGGGCATCGCTCAAACCGTATCCGTCCGCGCCCCCTGCGCCGCCTTGTGCTGCGGGGCTAGGGTGGTTTCTTGAGTGGCCGACCGCGGCCCCGGATCATGAGGAGCAGTGGTGGACCTGTCGATCTCCAGCGAGACTCGCGGCGACGTGACGATCGTTCACGTCGCCGGCGAGATTGACGTCTACACGGCTCCCATGCTGCGCGAGCATCTCGATGAGCACATCGCCCAAGGTCGCACCCATCTGGTCGTGGACCTCGAGGACGTTCCCTTCATGGACTCGACCGGTCTGGGCGTGCTGGTGGGCCGTCTCAAGCTGATACGGGTCAGCGACGGCACGCTGCGTCTGGTCTGTTTCAGTGAGCGCATCCTCAAGGTCTTCTCGATCACCGGCCTGGACAAGGTCTTCCAGATCTTTGCCAGCCTTGACGAAGCCCTGACCGCCACCGCCTGAAGCCTGGCCGTGACCGCTTGAAGCCTGCCGTGACCGCCTGACGCACGGAGTGGGACGCGTTCGCGCACGCCTCTGTGGGCCTCTACAATGACCGCCAGCACACCTGCCCCGGCAGGTGTGAGCCGCGTCACGAGGGAATCGCTGGTTACACGCCTTCTGAATCCGTCTGGCGCACGTCCGAGAGCGATCTGAATGTCCCTCAGGAGGATTTGAATGCCAGGCCTTATCCGAGCCGCCGGCGCCACACCATTGACCTTGGCAGGAACCAACCTCACGTTGGTGGTTGTCGTTGCCGTGATCGCCGTCGTGGCGCTGGTCATGGGCGTGGTCTTCCGACGCCAGGTTCTAGCCGCTGACCCCGGCACCGCCAAGATGCAAGAGATCGGCCAGGCCGTCGAGGAGGGTGCCCACGCCTATCTGGCGCGCCAGTTCAAGACGTTGTCCGGCTTCGTGGTCGTGGTCTTCTTCCTCCTGATGGTTCTGCCCGCAGACACCGCAGGGATCCGCTTCGGCCGTTCAGGCTTCTTCGTGCTCGGAGCGATCTTCTCTGCTGCGGTCGGGTACTTCGGGATGAGCCTCGCGGTCAAGGCCAACGTGCGAGTCGCGGCCGCCGCGAACGACTCAGGTCGCGACGTCGGCATGCGCATCGCCTTCCGCACGGGTGGCACGGTCGGCATGATGACCGTTGGCCTGGGTCTGGCGGGCGCTGCTTCGGTGGTGCTTCTCTACAAGGGCGACGCCCCCAAAGTGCTCGAGGGCTTCGGCTTCGGAGCCGCGCTGCTGGCCATGTTCATGCGAGTTGGCGGCGGCATCTTCACCAAGGCCGCTGACGTCGGTGCCGACCTGGTCGGCAAGGTCGAGGCAGGGATCCCCGAGGACGACCCACGCAATGCGGCGACGATCGCGGACAACGTTGGCGACAACGTTGGTGACTGCGCCGGCATGGCCGCCGACCTCTTTGAGTCGTATGCCGTGACGCTGGTCGCCGCCCTCATCCTGGGCAAGGCCGCCTTCGGCGAGCAGGGCCTGGTGTTTCCCCTCATCGTCCCGGCCATCGGCGCCCTGACGGCGATCCTGGGTGTCTTCATCACCAAGCCTCGCCCGGGCGAGAACGGCTTGGTGGCGATCAACCGCGGTTTCTTCACCTCGGCCGGAGTCTCGGCTGTCCTCTCGGCAACTGCCGCGTACGTGTACCTGCCGGCCAAGTTCGCCGACCTCGTGGGTGTTCCAGCGGCGATCAAGGCGCTGGACGGCCAGAAGCTGATCTTCCTGACGCTGAACCCTCGCATCGCGGCCACGTTGGCCGTCTTTATCGGTATCGCTCTGGCTGTCGTCATCCTCATGCTCACCGGACACTTCACCGGCACCGACAAGCGCCCCACGATGGACGTTGCCCGGACCTCACTCACTGGCGCTGCCACGGTCGTGCTGTCCGGCATCGGGGTCGGCCTCGAGTCCGCGGTTTACACCACGGTCATCATTGGTACGGCCGTCTACCTCGCCTTCCTGCTCGGCGGCGGGTCCGTTGCGCTGGCCCTGTTCCTGATCGCGCTGGCCGGCTGTGGTCTGCTGACCACGGTGGGCGTCATCGTCGCGATGGACACCTTCGGCCCGGTCTCGGACAACGCTCAGGGCATCGCCGAGATGTCCGGCGACGTGCACGGTGACGGGGTGCAGGTCCTGACCGAGCTCGACGCGGTCGGCAACACGACCAAGGCCATCACCAAGGGCATTGCGATCGCCACGGCCGTCCTGGCCGCCACCGCGCTCTTCGGGTCGTACACCGACGCGTGGCAGACCGAGGTTCAGAAGATCGTCGAGAAGGGCCTCAAGGAGCAGCCGAGCGCCTTTGTCCAGTCGATGTTCGACCTGCAGATCGTGACACCGAGCACGATGGTGGGTCTGCTGATCGGATCCTCGGTGGTCTTCCTGTTCTCCGGGCTGGCCATCAACGCCGTGACGCGAGCGGCTGGCGCCATCGTCTTCGAGGTGCGACGTCAGTTCCGCGAGCACCCCGGAATCATGGACTACACCGAGAAGCCGGAGTACGGCCGCGTCGTGGACATCTGCACGAAGGACTCGTTGCGTGAGCTCGCGACCCCCGGGTTGCTGGCTGCACTCATGCCCGTCGTCGTGGGCTTCGGCCTGGGGATCGGCCCACTGGCCGGGTTCCTCGCAGGTGCCATCGGCACCGGCGCACTGATGGCCGTCTTCCTGGCCAACGCAGGCGGTTCATGGGACAACGCCAAGAAGATCGTGGAGGACGGCGCCCACGGCGGCAAGGGATCCGCAGCCCATGAGGCCACCATCATCGGCGACACCGTCGGCGACCCGTTCAAGGACACTGCCGGACCGGCGATCAACCCGTTGATCAAGGTCATGAACCTCGTGTCGCTGTTGATCGCCCCCGCGATCGTTACCCTGACCGTTGGCGACGGTGCCAACAAAGCGATCCGCATCGGCATCGCACTGCTGGCCCTGGTCATCGTGGTCGGCGCGGTGGCCGTGAGCCGAAGTCGCGAGATCGGAATCGGCGTCGACGACGATGGCGACAGCGAGCCCGCGTCAGCCGTCGAGCCTGCGTCGGTATGACAGCAAACTGACTCTCACAGCAAAACGAGAGCTCAGCACAAGAGCTGTGGCCGGTCACCTCATCAGAGGTGACCGGCCATAGTTTTGAGCGCAGCCTGGCTTTGTGCGCCATCTTCGGTGAGTCAGCCGTCGCCTGTCCGTTGGCGATGACTGTGAGGTTGTGGTCGCCAGGGCAGCCGAAACCTCACAGTCATCGCCAACATGCGTGGTCTGGGCAGCCCGACAATGACTCAGTTGAACTGCCAGGAGCGCTTGGACAGGCCGTACCAGAAGCCGTCAATGACGCTGCGGTTCTCCATCTCGCCGCTCTCATAGGCCGCACCGAGTGCGACGAACAGTGGTGCGAAGTGTTCGGTGCGCGGGTGCGCCTGGCGTGCGGCGGGGGCCTTGTTCAGGAAGTCGAGCGCCGCGTCGATGTCGCCGGCCTCGATGATCTCGCGAGCCCAGGCATCGAACTCCGCCGAGGCGGCAGGTGCTGGGGCGTCAGCGCCGGCGTTGGGGTTGAACCAGCGCAGGTTGTGGGTGGTGAAGCCTGACCCAACGATCAGCGTGCCCTGGTCGCGCAGCGGAGCAATCCTGCGGCCGATCTCGAACAGCTTCCGCGGGTCGAGGGTCGGCATCGACATCTGAAGGACAGGAACGTCAGCCTCGGGAAACATCTCGACGAGCGGCACGTAGGCGCCATGGTCCAGACCACGGCTCTGGTCCTGGTGCACGGGTAGGCCGGGCGAGTGCAAGAGCTTGGTGACATCGGCAGCCAGCGCGGGGGCGACCGGCGCGTCATACGTCACCTCGTAGTAACGCTGCGGGAAACCCCAGAAGTCATAGACAAGAGGAACTTTCGTCGTCGCGGACAGAGCAAGCGGGGCTTCCTCCCAGTGGGCCGAGACCATCAGGATGTTCTCCGGCTTCGGCAGATCGGCCGACCAGGCTGCCAGCTCCTGGGTCCAGGTGCGATCGTCCGCAAGTGGTGGGGCGCCGTGGCTGAGGTACAGCACCGGCATCCTGGAGCTCGTGCTTCTGCTGTGCATGGTCATGCCTCCACCATAGTCCAAACAAGTTCAACATTCAACTACATTTGGTATGACGTGGCTCACCCCTCGACCCTCACGGGTTCTTGTGAACCGGCCAGTAGGGGCTACCGTCTAGGCGCATTGCCATGTCGGAGCAGCGACGAATCCGCTGCACGTGGTGATGGGGAAGTCAGGGTGGAACGTGTCAACTACTTCGGGGCGAACGCTCGTTATCGTCGAGTCACCGGCCAAGGCCAAGAAGATCGGCGAGTACCTCGGCAAGGGGTACGACGTCGACGCCAGCGTTGGGCACATCCGGGATCTGCCGAACCCCAGCGAGCTGCCGGAGGACATGAAGAAGGGCCCCTACGGCCGGTTCGCCGTCGACGTGGACAACGGGTTCGACGCCTACTACGTGGTCGACCCTGACAAGCGCAAGAAGGTGGCCGAGCTCAAGCGGCTGCTCAAGAACGCCGACGCACTCCTGCTCGCCACAGATGAGGACCGCGAGGGCGAGGCCATCGCGTGGCACCTGCTCGAGGTGCTCAAGCCCAAGGTTCCGGTCAGCCGCATGGTGTTCCACGAGATCACCAAGGAAGCAATCATCCGCGCTGCAGGCGAGACCCGTGAGCTCGACACCCGTCTGGTGGACGCCCAGGAGACCCGTCGCATCCTCGACCGGCTCTACGGTTACGAGGTCTCGCCGGTGCTGTGGCGCAAGGTGCGCCAGGGACTTTCGGCCGGTCGCGTGCAGTCCGTGGCCACCCGCATCGTCGTCGAGCGTGAGCGCGAGCGAATGGCTTTTCGGCGTGCGTCGTACTGGGACGTCGAGGGTGACTTCGCCCCGGATTCGGCTGCGGCACAGGCCTTCACGGCCCGGCTGAGCATGGTCAACGGCTCCCGTGTGGTCACCGGTCGGGACTTCGGCGACGACGGGGTCCTCAAGGGCGCCAACGTGGTCCAGCTCGACGAGGCCGCCGCCAACCTGATCGCCAACGCGGTCATGGACGATGCCAGTGTCAAGGTCACCGACGTCGCCGAGAAGCCCTACACCCGCCGCCCCTACGCGCCGTTCACGACCTCCACGTTGCAGCAGGAGGCCAGCCGCAAGCTGCGCCTGTCCAGCAAGAACGCCATGCGCGTGGCCCAGCGCCTGTACGAGAACGGCTACATCACCTACATGCGTACCGACTCGACCACCCTGTCGGAGGCGGCGCTGACAGCCGCTCGCAGCCAGGCTCGGGAGATGTATGGCGCGGAGTATGTCCCGGACTCACCTCGCCGCTATGAGAAGAAGGTCAAGAATGCGCAGGAGGCCCACGAGGCGATCCGGCCGGCCGGAGACCGTTTTCGGACCCCGGCGCAGGTGGCCGGCGAGCTGCGCGGCGAGGAGTTCGCGCTCTACGAGCTGATCTGGAAGCGCACCGTCGCCTCGCAGATGGCCGACGCCCGCGGCTCGACCGCCACGGTCAAGCTGGGAGCGACCCTCGCTGACAGCCGGGTGGTGGAGTTCTCCGCCAGCGGCACGGTCATCACGTTCCGCGGCTTCCTGGCGGCATACGAAGAGGGCCGTGACGACGACGCGACCGCACGCGCGCAGGCTGCCGACGAGGAGCGTCGCCTGCCGAAGCTCTCTGTCGGAATCCCGCTTGACGTGCTCCACGCCCAGGCGAGCGGACACGAGACCTCGCCCCCGGCCCGCTATACAGAGGCAACATTGGTGAAAGCCATGGAGGAGAAGGGGATTGGTCGGCCGTCGACCTACGCGTCAACCGTCGGCACGATCCAGGACCGCGGCTACGTCAACAAACGTGGCACGGCCCTGATCCCGACGTGGCTGGCATTCGCCGTGACCCGGTTGCTCGAGGAGCACTTCAGCAAGCTCGTCGACTACGACTTCACAGCGTCGATGGAAGAGGACCTCGACCGCATCGCCAACGGTGAGGAGCAGCGCATCGACTGGCTCACGCGCTTCTACTTCGGTGAGGAGTCCACCTCGGGCGAAGGCCTGCAGCAGCTCGTGAACGACCTCGGAGAGATCGACGCGCGCGAGATCTCGACCATCCCCATCGGCGAGGGAATCGTCGTACGGGTCGGCCGCTACGGTCCCTACGTCGAGGAGACCACCCCGGATGGGGTCGATTCGGCCACGGGCGAGGTCGCCGAGGGTGCCAACGGCCAGGTTCGCCGCGCCACGATCAAGGACGACATCGCCCCCGACGAGATGACGCCGGCCATGGCCCGCGAGCTGCTCGAAGCGGCCGCCGACGATGGGCGCGTCCTTGGCCAGGACCCCGAGACGGGGCGCGACATCGTGGCCAAGGCCGGCCGCTACGGTCCGTACGTCGCCGAGGTGCTGCCTGAGGAGGTCGCGGCGCTCAAGGGCAAGTCCAAGGTCAAGCCGCGCACCGCCAGCCTCTTCAAGGACATGGACCTCGCCTCCCTCGACATCGCCACGGCCCTGCAGCTGCTCACCCTGCCGCGGTCTCTCGGCAAGGACCCGGTCGAGGGCGAGGAGATCACGGCGCAGAACGGCCGCTACGGTCCCTACCTGAAGAAGGGCACGGACTCGCGCTCCCTCCAGACCGAGTCGCAGCTGTTCACGATTACGCTCGAGGAAGCCCTGGCGATCTACGCCCAGCCCAAGCAGCATGGGCGTGCTGCAGCGGCACCGCTCAAGGAGCTGGGCAACGACCCCGTGTCGGGCAGGCCGATGGTGGTCAAGGAAGGCCGCTTCGGCGCATATGTCACAGATGGCGAGACCAACGCGACCCTGCGCAAGGACGACCAGCCTGAGACGATCACGCCCGAGCGCGGCGCAGAGCTGTTGGCGGAGAAGCGTGCTCGCGGCCCGGTGACCCGAAAGCGCGCCGCCAAGAAGACCGCCAAGAAGACAGCCAAGAAGAAGACAACCACGACGAAGGCGACCGCAAAGAAGGCCGCGACCAAGAAGGCCTGACCCATCCGGACGTGCTCGGCCGCACGTGGCTGTGAAAGCGCAGAGAACGTCCTCTGTGGCGTAGTCAGAGAACGATTTGTGCTCTCTCACGACCAGGTCAGGCCCCAGCGAAGACGGCCGCGACCAAGAAGGCCTGACCCAGCGAGCACTAGGCGCGGGGTGTAGTCCAGCCGGCGAGCTGGACGGCGACCTCCGCATACGGGAGTCGGCCCTCGGCAACACCGAGGACCAGGTCGTATGCCGGGTCCTCCGGTGCGCGCAGGGCCATGCCATTGATGCCGCAAAAGACCACAACGGCCACCCAGGAGAGGCGCTTGTTGCCGTCGACCAAGGGATGATTGCGCGCGATCGACTCGAGGAGGACCGCCGCCTTCGTGTCCAGATCCGGGTAGGCATCGTCGCCGAACACAGTTGCCTGGGGTCGGTGGGCAGCTGAGTCGAGCAGGCCGAAATCCTGGACCTGCAGCCCGCCCAGCTCCTCAACGAGAACCAGCAGGTCGTCGGTCGTCAGGTAGGCCGTCATTGCATGCGGGTCGTCATTGCCTGGCCGTCGTCATTGAGCCAGGCGGTCGAGCAGTGGCTCGTAGTCCTTGATGGCGTCGCGAGCGAGTGCGCGGACCTCCTTTCTGCGGGAGAGCCGTGCTCCGCGATCAAGGATTGCGCGGTTGATCTCTTCGTTCTTGCTGACCCCTTCGGATTCAGCCAGAGCCGTCAGCACGCGCTCCGCCTCATCGGTCAGTCGCACATTCATCGCCATGGTTGTTATGGTACCAACCTCGCACCATTCGCTGATCAGGCGCGAGATACGCGAAAAAGCCTCGCGCCATTCCCAGCAAGCGGGAGGTGTCGGACGGCATACCGTGGTGAGCAATGCAGTTGACCCTCACCCGACGTGAGGCCACACCGTAGGGACATGACCTCGATGACGCAGGTGAACGGACTGGCGCTCACACCTCTCACCGTGGGGCAGGTGGCCGAGCAGTACGGCGTGACGGTGCGCACCTTGCACCACTACGACGAGATCGGCCTTCTGGCTCCCGGAGAGCGGACGTCAGCCGGCTACCGGCTCTACTCCGACAAGGACATTGCGCGCCTGCAGCACGTGGTGGTCTATCGGCGGCTCGGGTTCGCCCTGGAGGAGATCGCTCTCCTGCTCGACGACGCCTCCGCCGACCTGGGCGAGCACCTTCGTCGTCAACGCGACGTGGTCATGTCCCGGCTGGACGAGATGCACGAGCTCGTGACGGCCATCGACCGAGCACTGGAGAAAGAGATGTCTGGCACCAAGCTGACCAAGGAAGAGCAGAAGGAGCTGTTCGGCGTCGGCTTCTCCGATGAGTACGCCGAGGAGGCCGAGCAGCGGTGGGGTGAGACCGAGGCCTGGAAGCAGTCGCAGAGGCGGACGTCGACGTACACCAAGGAGGACTGGGCCCAGGTCAAGGCCGAGATGGACGCCACCAACGCGGCCTTCGTGTCGGCGATGATCGATGGCGAGCCTGCGACCAGCGAGCGAGCAATGGACGCCGCCGAGCAGCACCGCCTGCACATCCACAACCGGTTCTACGACCTCACGCCCGAGTTCCATCGGGGCCTCGGCGACATGTATCTCGCGGACCCGCGGTTCACGAAGACCTACGAGGACATCAGGCCGGGGATGGCGCAGTACGTCCGGGACGCCATCCATGCGAAC
>DATCQG010000004.1:0-1953 GCA_036569625.1 Dermatophilaceae bacterium
TGCACCTGGATCGCCTTGTCCAGGATCCACTCGACCGTCTTGGGGGTGGCGATCTTGATGGCCTGGATCTCGGTGTGCGCACCCTTGTTGCCAACGGTGTCCATCAGCCAGGCGGTCTTGAGCACCAGCAGCCGCAGCTGCTCGACCCTGACCCGCGACTCGGCGATCCAGTCCCGGACCACCCCCTGCTCCGCGATCGGCTTGCCGAACGCGACCCGGTCGCTGGCGCGGTCACACATCAGCTCGATGGCGAGCTCGGCGATCCCGATCGAGCGCATGCAGTGGTGGATACGTCCCGGCCCGAGACGGGCCTGCGCGATTGCGAACCCGTCGCCCTCGTTGCCGATCAGGTTCGTGGCCGGCACCCGGACGTCGTTGAACTCCAGCTCGGCGTGGCCACCATGGTCGTGGCCGTGGTAACCGAGCACGTGCATGCCGCGTTTCACCACCACGCCGGGGGTGTCCCGGGGTACCAGGATCTGGCTCTGCTGGCGGTGCCGGTCGGCGGTCGGGTCGGTCTTGCCCATCACGATGAAGATCTTCGCGTCCGGGTTCATCGCGCCGCTGATCCACCACTTGCGGCCGTTGATGACGTAGTCGTCGCCGTCGCGCTCGATCCGGGTGGCGATGTTGGTCGCGTCGGAGGAGGCCACGTCGGGCTCGGTCATCGCGAAAGCTGACCGGATCTCACCGGCGAGCAGCGGCTCGAGCCACTGCTTCTTCTGCTGGTCGGTGCCGAACATCGTCAGCACCTCCATGTTCCCGGTGTCCGGGGCGGCGCAGTTCAGCGCGGCGGGGGCCAGGTGGCCACACCGTCCGGTGATCTCGGCCAGCGGCGCGTACTGCAGGTTGGTGAGCCCAGCGCCGTGCTCGCCGGGCAGGAAGAGATTCCACAGGCCACGGGCCCGGGCTTCTGCCCTGAGCTCCTCGATCACCGGGACCCTGGTCCAGGCCCACGGATCCTCGAGGGCCTCCATCTGCTCTGCGAAGACGGGCTCGGCCGGATGGATCCTCTCGTTCATGAAAGCCTCGAGCTTCTTGCTGAGCTCCTGCGTCGTTGCGTCGTAGGCGAAGTCCATCAGTTGTGCTCCTTCATTGAGGTGAGTCCGGCAGCGATCAGGGGTTCGACGATGACGCCGACGGTGTCGAATCCGGCGCCCACGGTTTGTCCGTGGGCGTAGCGGTAGTGGATGCCTTCGAGGATCACGGCCAGCTTGAAGTAGGCCAGCCCGAGGTAGAAGCCGATCGCGGACAGGTCACGCCCGCTGCGGTCGGCATACCGGTTGAGCATCTCCAGGTCGGTGAGGAATCCCGGCGCCGTGGAGGCATCCGCGACGGCGTAACCGGTGTCGAGGTCCGCCATCCGCTGGTAGACCAGCAGCAGGGCCACGTCGGTGAACGGGTCGCCCAAGGTGGCCATCTCCCAGTCGATCACTGCGGCCACCTGGTCACTGTCGTCGACCAGCAGGTTGTCGAGGCGGAAGTCGCCGTGCACCACGGCCGGCGGGCCCTCGACGGGCGAGTTGGCCGCGAGCAGGTGGTGTAGCTCGTCGGCACCGGCCAGATCGCGGCTGTGCGAGGCGTCGAGCTGTTTCTTCCACCGCCGCACCTGACGCGCCAGGAACCCCTGCGGCCGGCCGAAGTCACCGAGCCCGACGTCCGCGGGGTCGACCCGGTGCAGGATGGCCAGGGTGTCCACCATTCGCGCGGAGATGGCGCCGGTGCGCTCGGGCCCGAGCGGTTCGAGCTGGGAGGCGAGGCGGTACGGCGTACCCTCCACCCGTTCCATCACATAGAAGGGAGCCCCGATGACGTCGGTGTCCTCGCACAGCGCGTAGGTCGCCGGCACCGGGACGTCCGTGGGGTGCAACGCGGTCATCACCCGGTGTTCACGCGACATGTCATGGGCGGTCGCGAGCACGTGACCGAGTGGAGGTCGCCGTACGATCCAGC
>DATCQG010000005.1:0-3463 GCA_036569625.1 Dermatophilaceae bacterium
TGCTGCTTCTGCTCCTCCGAGCCCCAGCGGTGGATGGCCATCATGGCCAGCGAACCCTGGACCGAGACGAAGCTGCGGGCACCGGTGTCCCCGGCCTCAAGCTCCATGCACGCCAGCCCATAGTCGACGGCGCTCATGCCGGCACAGCCATAGCCCTCCAGATGCATGCCGAGCAACCCGAGCTCGCCGAACGTCACCGCCATCTCCCGGGGGAACGTGCCGTCCTCGTACCACTGCGCGATGTTGGGCCTGATGGTGTCGTCGACCAGACGCCGGACGCTGGCCCGCACCGCTCGCTCCTCATCACTGAGCAGGTGGTCGACGTCAAGCAGCTCGAGCGGTCCGACAGGAACCGGTGTCATGGCAGTACTCCAGAGACGGGGCAGTCAGTTGCGCGAAGTGTATCCAATATTCACTATGACGCTAGTGAGCGATCGGGTAGAGGGTGCTCACCGCAGTGACGGTGCCATGCACATCACGGACCTCCGCGCTCGCGTTCACACCAGCCTCCCCCGCCAGCACGGTGAGGGTCTGTGGGCCGATCATCGGCGAGACCAGACGGTAGTCGAACTGCTTGCCGACCAGACCGTCGCCGCGGCGGCGAACCAGTTCGCCCATCATCAGCGCCTGGAGCGGGCCGTGCACAACCAGGTCGCCGTAGCCCTCCTCGCGGACCCAGTTGTGGTCGTAGTGGATGCGGTGAGCGTTGTACGTCAGGGCAGAGAACCGAAACAGCAGAGCCTCGTCGGCGGTGAGGGTCAACGCGGGCCCGCGGGGCGCCGGCTCCGGCTCGTCCCGGAGCGTTCCCGCTCGTGGGGCGAGGTTGGATCCCGGGGTGCGGTAGACGATGTCGTTGTCGTCGACGATGCAGACCCGGCCACCCTGGGTGTACTCGTTGCGGACCGTGACGAACGTGAGCGGCCCGGTGCTGCCCTGTTTCTCCGTGGTCGCGGCGACCCACGTGGTTCGAGTGGCGGGCTTGCCGAAGACCAGCGGCGCGTACGTGCTGACCCGGCCACCGGCGAACATCCGCTTCCGGCCAGGTCCGGGCGGGGCCGGAATACCGAAGGTTGGGTGTCCGTCACGACCAAGGTCGGCATGGGGACGCTTCTCCAACAAGTGGATCCAGTGCCACAGTGGGGGCAGCTCATCGGTGGGGATGTCGGTGCCGAGCAGGTTCGCCAGGGCCTCCGACGGCTCCGGGATGATCAGCTCCGTCCTGACCACTCGCTCGGTGTTCGGGCTCGATGCGCTCATGTCAGGGGGCCACCGATCCACGCTTGATGAGCTGCCGGGCGATGACGTTGCGCTGGATCTCGTTCGTGCCCTCGCCGACGATCATCAACGGTGCGTCACGGAAGTAGCGCTCGACGTCGAACTCCGTGGAGTAGCCGTATCCACCGTGGATGCGCACCGCGTCCAAGGCAATCTCCATGGCGACCTCAGAGGCAAACAGCTTCGCCATCCCGGCCTCCATGTCGGCGCGATGACCGGAGTCGAACTTCCGAGCAGCGAACAGGGTCAGCTGTCGAGCGGCGGTGAGCTTGGTGACCATCTCAGCCAGGTAGTTGCCGATCGACTGGTGCTTCCAGATCGGCACCCCGAAGCTCTCCCGCTCCTGGGAGTACTGCAGAGAGTCCTCGAGTGCGGCGCGTCCCACTCCCAGGGCGCGACCGGCCACCTGCAGCCGGCCGACCTCGAGCCCGCGCATCATCTGGGCGAAGCCGGTGCCCTCGGACTCACCGAGCAACGACGACACCGGAACGCGCATCTGCTCGAAGGCGATCTCGCAGCTCTCCACACCCTTGTAACCGAGCTTGGGCAGGTCGCGCGAGAGCGTGAACCCAGGACCCTTCTCCACCAACAGGATCGAGACACCCTTGTGCTTCGGGCGGGCCGCAGGGTCGGTCTTGCAGAGCAGGGCGATCAGGTCGGATCTGCGGGCGTTGGAGATCCACGTCTTGGAGCCGTTGATGACGTAGTCGTCCCCATCGCGCGTGGCGGTGGTCCGCATCGCCTGCAGGTCGGAACCGCCGCCGGGCTCGGTCAGTGCCATGGTGGCCCGCAGCTCGCCGGTGGCCATCCGGGGCAGGTACCCGTCCTTCTGATCCTGCGTCCCATAGTCCTGGATGAGCTTGGCGACCACGGTGTGACCGCCCATGGCCCCGGCCAGACTCATCCAGCCGCGGGAGAGCTCCTCAGTGACGAGCACGTAGCACTGGGTGCTCACGTTGGCCTCGCCCCACGGCTCCGGGATGGCGAGCCCGAAGATGCCAAGCTCCTTCATCGTCCCGATGAGCTTCTCAGGGTAGGTGTTGGTGTGATCCAGTTCCCTGACAACGGGTTTCACATCCCGGTTCACGAACTCCCGGACGATCTTGACTATCTCGCGCTCCTCGTCGGGCAGGCCTTCCATGGTCAATCTCCCTTGATGTGTCAGGTGAGTGCGCAACAGGTCCGCCGCTGATGCCCAGGTGATGTCGTCGGACTCGACCGGTATGCCGGTCAGGCAGTCCGCGACCTTGAGTCGCAGGTCCTCCTCCGTGGCCGGATTCTGTGGCGAGCCGGGTGGGTACGCGAGGGTGCTCCTGCTCACCGTGATCGGGCCAACCCCGCCGCCGCTGTGCACCTCGACCTCGACCTCGCCGGAGAGCAGCTGGCTTCCGCCCTCGGTCAGGTCGACCTCGACGAGCTCGATCAGCCGAGTGACCTCCGGCCGGCCCACCTGCTCGTCGCTGAAGCTGTCGAAGCCGATGCGCTCGTCGATCAGCGCGGCCAGCACGGCGTACTCCAGGCTGAACTTGGCCTCCAGACCGGTGCGCGGCCGGGAGTGGATCAGGGGTTTGACGGTGACCTGCGGCGTGCGCACCACGATCCGCCGGATCGACGAAACGTCAACGCCTGCAACGCTGTCAACGCATCCGACTCGAAGGGCAGCAGCCGCGCCGATGGGTCGTTGCAGTGCATAACAACAGGGGTAGAGCTTGATGGCCAAGCCGTCGGGGATGGCCGGGCCGGAGAGGTCCACCCTCTCGACGCCCCCGCCCAGCAGTGCGATCCAGTCGTCCACGGCATACGGGTCCGCGCTCGCGCCCGCGGCTGCCAGTCGCGCTGCCCGCACGCCCGCGTGCACCGCGAAGCCGACCTGCAACGACTTGCCGTCGGTACCGAAGCTGCGCTGCACGCCCCCGGCCGCTGGGACCGCGAGCGCCATGGCGCGCCCGACCCCGTCGGCATCGAGCCCGAGGGCAACGGCTGCCCCCGCCGCGGCGCCGATCGCACCGGCCGTTGTGGTCGCGTGCCACCCGGCGGCGTAGTGCGGCCAGCCCAGTGCGGCACCCACCCGGGACATCACGCCCGCGCCGGCGAGATAGCTGCGTGCCCCACCGCCCAGCGACAGCGACACCGGGACACACACCGTGCTGATGTGCGTCGTGGATGGCAGGTGCAGGTCGTCGAAGTC
>DATCQG010000006.1:0-5807 GCA_036569625.1 Dermatophilaceae bacterium
GCCAGTGCCGCCTCGAGCGACCCCGTGGACAGCCGGTGCCCGGCCACGTTCAGCACGTCGTCGGTACGGCCCATCACGAAGAGATACCCGTCCTCGTCGATGTAGCCCCCGTCCCCTGTCAGGTAGTACCCCTCGAAGGCGGAGAGGTACTCGGCGACGTAACGGTCGTCGGCCTGCCACAGCGTGGGAAGTGTTCCCGGCGGCATGGGGAGCTTGATGCAGATCGCCCCTTCGGTTCCCGGCGCCACCTGCTCACCCTTCTCGTCCAGAACGTGCACGTCGTAGCCGGGGACCGCCACCGTCGGTGAGCCCGCCTTGATGGGAAGAAGCTCCAGACCGATGCAGTTGGCCGCGATCGCCCAGCCGGTCTCGGTCTGCCACCAGTGGTCGATCACCGGGATGCCAAGGCGCTCACCGGCCCAGTGGTAGGTGTCCGGGTCGAGGCGCTCCCCCGCCAGGAACAGGGTGCGCAGCTTCGAGAGGTCGTGGCCGGCAATGAGCAAGCCGTCGGGGTCCTCCTTCTTGACCGCACGGATCGCCGTCGGGGCAGTGAAGAGTGCGGATACGCCATACTGCGCAGCCACCCGCCACAAGGCCCCCGCGTCAGGTGTGCCCACCGGTTTGCCCTCGTAGAGCACCGTCGTGCACCCGGCGAGCAGCGGGGCATAGACGATGTAGGAGTGGCCGACCACCCAGCCGACATCGCTGGCGGCCCAGAAAACGTCACCCGGCTCTATCCCGTAGATGTTGCTCATCGACCAGTGCAGCGATACGGCGTGCCCACCGTTGTCACGCACAATGCCCTTGGGCCGGCCTGTGGTCCCGGAGGTGTAGAGGATGTAGAGCGGGTCGGTCGCCTCAACCGTCACGCACTCGGACTTCGTCCCATTCTCCGGGTCCATCAGGACCGACCAGTCCAGGTCGCGCGGTCCCATCTCCGCCGGGGACTGCTCCCGCTGCAGCACGATGCAGTGGTCGGGCTTGTGGGTCGATCGTTCGATCGCTGCGTCAAGCATCGGCTTGTAGGGGACCACCCGCCTGGGCTCGATACCGCAGGAGGCAATGATCACCACTTTCGGCGTGGCATCCTCGATCCGGGCCGCGAGCTCACCGGGCGCAAAGCCGCCGAAGACCACGGAGTGCACCGCCCCGATCCGCGCGCAGGCCAGCATCGCGACCGCGGCCTCGGGCACCATCGGCATATAGATGACCACGCGATCGCCCTTGTCGACCCCGAGCGCCCGCAATGCTCCACCGAAGCGGGACACCTGGTCCAGGAGCTCAGCGTAGGTCAGCGTGCGCGAGGTCCCCGTGACAGGGCTGTCGTAGTGAATTGCCGGCTGGTCACCCCGTCCGGCGATCACGTGCCGGTCGACGGCGTTGAAACAGGTGTTGAGCTGACCGCCCTGGAACCACCGGTAGAACGGCAGTCTGGAGTCGTCAAGAACCTTCACCGGCTCTGTCACCCAGTCGATGCCGCGGGCCGCCTCGGCCCAGAATCCTTCCGGGTCCTCGATGCTCTTGCGATGGGCGCGTGCGTAGCTACCGTCGGTCATACCGGCATCTTCGTCGTAGTGGCATCGACGTGCCACACCGGTGCAGGCAGATTGAGACGAACCGTCACCTCCATGCGGTGAACGGCTCCGGCGGCGTTGAGAACGGGTCAAGCAGTCGAGGCCGCCAACTGACCGCACGCACCGTCGATGTCCGAGCCACGAGTGTCCCGGACCGTTGTCGGCACGCCCCGAGCGCGCAACCGCCTGACGAACTCGCGCTCGACACCCCGCTCCGAAGCTGTCCATCTGGAGCCGGGCGTCGGGTTCAGCGGGATCGGGTTGACATGCACCCAGCCCCGGCCGCGAGCATTGAGCTTCTTGCCCAGCAGATCGGCGCGCCAGCCCTGGTCGTTGACGTCGCGGATCAGGGCGTACTCGATGCTCACCCGACGGCCGGTCACCTCGAAATAGCGGTATGCCGCGTCGATCGCCTCGTCGATGGACCACCGGGTGTTGATCGGCACCAGCTCGTTGCGGAGCTCGTCGTCAGGGGCGTGCAGCGAGAGGGCCAATGTGACCGGGATGCCTTCCGCAGCGAGCTTGTCGATGGCCGGGACCAGGCCCACGGTCGACATGGTGATGCCACGGGCCGACATTCCCAGTCCGTCCGGCGAGGGGTCGGTTATCCGGCGGATGGCACCGATGGCTGCCGTGTAGTTGGCCAGCGCCTCGCCCATGCCCATGAACACGACGTTGCTGACCCTCAGGGGGGAGCCTTCGGCGCCGCCAGCCACATCTCCGCGCCGCAGGGATCGCGCCGCTCGGACGACCTGCTCGACGATCTCGGCCGTCGAGAGGTTGCGGGTGAGGCCCTCCTGCCCGGTGGCGCAGAACGGGCAGTTCATGCCACAGCCGGCCTGGCTGGAGATGCAGATCGTGACCCGCTTGGGATAGCGCATGAGGACGCTCTCGACGAGCGCGCCATCGTGCAGGCGCCATACCGACTTGATGGTTCTGCCCTTGTCGGCCTCGACCGTCCGGACGGTGGTGAGCAGCTGGGGCAGCAACCGGGCCACCAGATCGTCGCGAATGGCCTTGGGCAGGTCGCTCATCTCCTCGGGCGACCCGACCAGGTGCTCGAAGTAATGCGTCGACAGCTGCTTGGCACGAAACCCTTTGTGTCCCAGTGCTTCGACGGCGGCCTTGCGTTCGGCAGGATCGAGGTCGGCCAGGTGCTGGGGAGGCTTGCCGCGGCGAGGAGCCTCGAAGATCAGCTGTCCCGGCTCGGGGCGCCCACTTCTTTGCACGTCAGACATCGCCCACAGTCTCTCAGGGCTCAGGCGATGGGGACAAACACGGCCAGGAGCGCCCACACGACCGGGGCCGAGAACAGCAACGAGTCGAGCCGGTCCATGAACCCGCCGTGCCCGGGAAGGATCCTTCCCATGTCCTTGATGCCGAGATCGCGTTTGATGGTCGACTCGGTCAGGTCACCGACGGTGGCCGAGACCACCACGGCCAGACCAACGACGGCGCCGACCCACCAGCGGCCTCCCAATATGGCCATCACTGTGGCGACACCAGCGATCACGCAGGCTATGGCCGATCCGGCGGCGCCCTCCCACGACTTCTTGGGGCTGACCGACGGCGCCATCGGATGCTTGCCTACCAGCACACCGACCGCGAAGCCACCCACGTCGCTGGAGATTGTGATGATCATGAACACGAAGATTCGCCTGGCGCCGTCCGGCGCAGCGAGCATCAGGCTGGCGAACGACGCCAGCAACGGCACGTAGGCCGTGACGAAGATGCCCCCGGCGATGTCGCGGATCGCGTCCTGGAGGCCATCGGCCATCCGCCAGAGCAGGATGGACACGCTGGTCAGACCGAAGCAGACGGTGAGCGCCTGGCCGCCTCCGGCGAATGTCGCCGTGATCATGGTGATGGCGCCGATGATGCTGGGCACCATCGGGACGTTGATCTTGCCCTGGGCAAGCCCTTCGCGCAGCTCCCAGACACCGATACAAGCCGCCACGGTCACGACCCCGAGGAATACCTCTTTGCGGAAGATCAGGCTCGCGATGACCGCCACACCCAGGCTCACGCCAACGGCGAAGGCCATCGGGAGGTTGCGCCCTGCGCGGCTCGGTTTCGTCCCGGGGGTCTCGCCCGCAGCGCGCCGTTCGCTCCGGGAGGACGATGGTGTCGACATACGTGGGTGTCGTGGTCTGCCTCAGACCTCGAGGAGCTCGGCTTCCTTGACCTTGAGACTCGCATCGACGTAGTCGACATGCTTCTTGGTCGAGGACTCGAGCTCCTTCTCGGCGCGGGCGCCCTCGTCCTCGCCGACCTTGCCGTCCTTGACCAGGTGGTCGAGCTCTTCCTTGGCCTTCCGGCGGATGTTGCGGATGGCCACCTTGGCGTCCTCGGCCTTGGCGCGCGCGAGCTTGATGTACTCCTTGCGACGCTCCTCCGTCAGCTGCGGGAGGTTGACCCGGATGACGGTCCCGTCGTTGTTCGGGTTGATGCCCAGGTTGGAGTCACGCAACGTCTTCTCGATCTCGGCCATCGACGACTTGTCGAAGGGCGCGATCAGGATCGTGCGGGCATCAGGAGTCTGGAAGGACGCCAGCTGCTGCAACGGGGTCTGGGAGCCGTAGTAGTCGACGGTGAGCTTGTTGAACATCGAGGCGTTCGCCCGTCCCGTGCGGATGGTCGCGAAGTCCTCCTTGGCGACCTCGATAGCCTTCTCCATCTTTTCTTCGGCCTCGAGCAGGGTTGTGTCGATCATCAGGACTCCTCGTCCGCAGTAACCAGCGTGCCGATCTTCTCACCCCGGATGGCTCTGGCAATGTTGCCATCGCCTCCCATCCCAAAGACGATCATGGGCAGCTTGTTCTCGGAGCAGAGTGCGAAGGCAGCAGCATCGGCGACCCGCAGCCCTTGATGCAGGGCCTGCTCGTACGAGACGCGGTCCAGCTTGATGGCGCTGGGATCGGTTCGCGGGTCAGCGCTGTAGACACCGTCCACCCCGTTCTTGCTCAGGAGCACGACATCACACTGGATCTCGAGCGCTCGCTGCGCGGCGACGGTGTCGGTGGAGAAGTACGGCAGACCGAAGCCCGCGCCGAAGATGACGACCCGCCCCTTCTCGAGGTGCCGAATTGCCCTCAACGGGATGTAGGGCTCGGCGATCTGACCCATCGTGATCGCGGTCTGGACGCGGGTCGCGATGCCGGCCTTCTCCAGGAAGTCTTGCAACGCAAGGCAGTTCATCACGATGCCGAGCATGCCCATGTAGTCAGCGCGGGAACGGTCCATCCCCCGGCGCTGGAGCTCGGCCCCCCGGAAGAAGTTGCCACCACCCATCACCACGGCCACCTCGACGCCCGAGCCGGCCGCTTCGGCAATCTGGGCGGCGATGCCACGCACGACGTCCGGGTCGAGCCCGACCTGGCCACCGCCGAAGGACTCCCCGGAAAGCTTGAGCAGCACCCGCTTGTATGTCGGGTGCGTGGCTTCCGTGGTCATGGGGCCTCCCAGGGCAGGTACAAGAGGTATGTCGCGTGAGTCTTCCACAAACCCGATCAGGATCCGACGCGGAACCGGGCGAAGGCCTTTGCGGTCGCCCCGGACTCCTCCAGGACCTTGGCCACCGTCTTCTTGGCGTCCTTGGCAAAAGGCTGTTCGAGCAGGACGTTCTCCTTGAAGAAGCCGTTGACCCGGCCCTCGACGATCTTGGGCAGAGCCCCTTCGGGCTTGCCCTCCTCCTTGGCCGTGGCCAGCGCGACACGACGCTCGTTCTCAACCGTATCGGCGTCGATCTCATCGCGGGTGAGGACAGATGGGCTGAATGCCGCGATGTGCATCGCGATGTCGCGGGCCGTCACCTCGTCGCCCCCCTCGGTGGCCATGAGGACACCGATCTGGGCTGGCAGGTCGGGGCTGGTCTTGTGCAGGTAGGAGACGACGTGAGGGGCCTCGAGGCGCGCCACCCGACGGATCTCGATCTTTTCGCCGATCGTTGCGTTGGCCTCGTCCAGGACGTCCTTGACGCTCTTGCCGCCCATGTCGCTGGCGAGCAGCTCGTCGGCGCTGGAGGCGCCTACCGTGACGGCCTGGGCGAGGACCCGGTCGGCCAGTGCGATGAACTTCTCTCCCTTGGCGACGAAGTCGGTCTCGCAGTTGACCTCGAGCAGCGTGCCGACACCGTTGCCTGCCTTGGCCGCCACGAGGCCGTTCATGGCCGAGCGGCCTTCGCGCTTGGTGACGCCTTTGAGACCTTTGACGCGCAGGATCTCCGTAGCCTTG
>DATCQG010000007.1:0-28303 GCA_036569625.1 Dermatophilaceae bacterium
CCCTTCGCTCATTCAGGGTGAGCACGGTCGCCACCGCTGCGGTGGCCGCCTCGTGGCCCTTGTCCTCGCTGGACCCCTCGAGCCCAGCGCGGTCGAGGGCCTGCTGCTCGTCGTCGCAGGTGAGGACGCCGAAGCCCACCGGCACACCGGTCCGGAGGCCGACATCGGTCAGCCCCATCGTGGCTGCCTGGCAGATGTAGTCGAAGTGGGGTGTCCCTCCCCTGATCACGACGCCGAGCGCGACCAAGGCGTCGTATGAAGGCGCCAGCCGGGAGCACGCCACGGGCAGCTCGAACGCCCCTGGCACGCGGACCAGCTCGACCGATGAGACGCCCGCATCAGCCAGGCCACGACGGGCGCCGGCGATCAGCCCGTCCATCACCCTCGTGTGCCAGGAAGCTGCGACGATCGCGACGCGAAGCGCACTCCCGTCAACCTGGAGTGTGGGCGCGCCGTGCTTCATACGTTCGCTCCTGCGGCACTCATGCCAATGCTCCCTTGTCGCGCTCGTCGATGATCAGATCGTGGCCCATCCGATCGCGTTTGGTGCGCAGGTACGTCTCGTTGTAGGCACCCGGCACCATGCTGAGCCGTTCGACCGCCGCCACCTCGATGCCGTAGTCGCGCATGGCGTTGACCTTCATCGGGTTGTTGGTCAACAGCCGCACCGCGCCGAGGCCAAGATCGGCGAGGATCGCTCCGCCCGCTGCGTACTCACGTGCGTCGATCGGCAGCCCGAGCTCGGTCTGCGCATCGACCGTGTCGAACCCGTTGTCCTGCAACGCATAAGCCTGCAGCTTGCTGATCAGGCCGACGCCCCGGCCCTCGTGGCCGCGCAGGTAGACCACGATGCCGCCCTCGGCAGCCACCCGCTCAAGGGAGCGCTCGAGCTGAGGGCCGCAGTCACAGCGCTCCGAGCCGAAGGCGTCTCCTGTGAGGCACTCAGAATGCAGTCGTGCCAAAGGCGCTCGCCCCGGTAGGCCCCTGGGACTGACCAGAGCCAGGTGGTCGTCGCCAGTCAGCAGGTCGCGATAGCCGACGACGCGGAATACCCCGTGTCTGGTCGGAAGACTGGTCTCTGCAAGGCGCTCGACGCGGTCATGGCGCTTACGCCAGGCGATCAGAGCCTCGATGGTGATGACCGGCAGGTTGTGCTGGGCGCCGAGCTCGAGGACCGCTGGCAGTCGCATCATCGAACCGTCGTCATGCACGAGCTCGCCGATGGCGCCCACCGGTGCAAGCCCTGCCAGGCGGCACAGGTCCACAGCCGCCTCGGTATGCCCGCCGCGGACGAGGACCCCGCCGTGCCTGGCACGCAACGGAACGACGTGGCCCGGGCGGGTGAAGTCTGAAGCAGTCGAATCCTCTTGCGCCAGAAGGCGAATGGTGTGGGCACGGTCAGCCGCGCTGATCCCCGTGGTGACACCCCTGGCAGCGTCCACCGTCACCGTGTAAGCCGTCCCACGTGGGTCCTGGTTGTCCGCCACCATCGGCGGTAGCTCAAGGCGATCCGCGGAGTCCTCAGGCAACGGTGCGCAGATGTAGCCGGACGTATGACGGATGGTCCAGGCCATCCACTCGGTGGTCAGCGTCTCAGCCGACAGGATGACGTCGCCCTCGTTCTCACGTCCCTCGTCATCGAGCACCAGGACCGGCAAGCCGGACTTGAGCGCCTCGAAGGCCTCTTCGACGCCGGACAGTCCTGTTCTCATGCCGTTACCTCATGTCGTTCGCGATCGGGCGCCTCGGTGCGCGAGGCCTTGAGCCAGACGAAGAAGCCGTAGATGACCAGGCCGCCATAGATGGCGAACAGGACGGCTGAGGGGTAGAAGTGCGAGTGGATCAGCAACGGAACGCCGACCAGGTCAACGGCGATCCACGCCAGCCAGAAGTCGTTCCATCCCCGGGCCATCGCGTAGGTCGCGACCATCGAGCCCATGAAGATCCAGGCGTCGCACCAGAAGTACCAACGGGGGGCGGGAAAGCCGGCGCCGATCTGCGCGAAGACCCATTGCATGAGGGCGACGCCACCGACCCAGACGGCGAGGACCTGCAACCGCTCGGTGGCGGTCGCCCAACGCGGGGTGATCGCAGGGGCGTCCTCGGAGCGCTCCTTGCGGATCTGGCTCCACCGCCACCAGCCGTAGACGCTGGTGATGATGAAGAAGACCTGCCGGCCTGCCTGGCCATAGAGCGTCTGGTGCTGGGGATTCACGAACGCGACACCGAAGAAGACCGTGAACAGCAGCATGTTGCCGATGATCCCGACCGGCCACGCCCAGATCTTTCGTTTGAGGCCGCCGATCGCCGAGCCGAAACCGAACGCGTTCCCGACGATCTCGCGCCACAGGATCTGCTGGCCGAAGATGCTCAGCTGGGCATCGAACAATCGCTCGAGCAGGCTCATGCGGTGGGCTCCGCTCCGGCGCCCGGGTGGGCCAGCAGTCGTTCGACATACTTGGCGATGACATCCACCTCGAGGTTGACAGCGTCACCAACGACCTTGTGCCCCAACGTGGTCAACCCAAGAGTTGTGGGGATGAGCGACACCGAGAAGGTGTCGTCGGTGATGTCCGAAACAGTCAGGGACACGCCGTCGACCGTGATCGACCCCTTCTCGACGACATAGCGCGACAGGTCCGCTGGCAGGGTGAACTGCACGACCTCCCATCGGTCGCCCGGCACGCGCGCCAAGATCCGGGCCGTTCCGTCGACGTGTCCCTGGACGATGTGGCCACCGAATCGCGCACTGGCGGTCATCGCCCGTTCAAGGTTGACGAGGGTGCCGGCCTGAAGGCTGCCCAGGCTGCTGCGGTTCAGTGTCTCGGCCATGACGTCGACAGAGAAGGTCTCGTGATCATGCCCAACGACGGTCAGGCATACGCCGTTGACGGCAATCGACGAGCCTTGGGCGGCATCCCCGGTCACCAGCGGACCGCGCACGGTGACCACCGCAGACTCCGTACCGCGTTCGATGGCGACGATCTCGCCGAGCTCCTCGACAATTCCGGTGAACATCAATGTCCTTCGTGGTTGGGTGTGGCGATGCCTGCGCGGATCCTGATGTCCGTGCCGATCATGGTGACCTCGTGCGGCGTTAGTCGCAGGGCTTGGTCGATCGTCTGTATGCCGAGATCCCCCACCGCCGCCTGGCCTCGGCCAAGCAGAGCCGGAGCGAGATAGGCGAGAACCTCGTCCACGAGACCGGCCTCAAGAAAGGCCGCGGCCACGGTGGGCCCGCCCTCGAGCCAGACGTGATGGATCTCTTGCTCGTGCAGGGTTTTCAACGCCTCAGCCGGATCGTGGGTCGTCAGCTGGAGCATCGGCGCCGCGAGGTCGAGCACCTGCGAGGACTCCGGGATCGGCCGAAACCCCATGACTACGCGCAGCGGCTGGCGACCGCAGGCGGTTCCACCCGTCCGACGCACAGTCAGTGACGGGTCATCAGCGATCACAGTCCCGGTGCCGACCAGGATCGCATCGCATAGAGACCGTAACCGGTGGACGTCAGCACGCGCCAGGGTCCCGGTGATCCATCGACTGCTGCCGTCAGCTGCTGCCGATCGGCCATCCAGGGTTGCCGCGAACTTCCATGTCACCTTGGGTCGGCCGTGCACCATGGAGAAGGTCCATGCGCTGTTGAGGGCCTCCGACTCGTCGCCCAGAACACCCGCGGTCGTCCGGATGCCCTCCGCCTCCAGCAGTGCCCGGCCACCGCGGGCTGAGGGGTTCGGGTCGGTCTGGGCGAAGACGACACGGACCACACCGGCTTCGATCAACGCCAGGGCGCAGGGGCCGGTCAGGCCGGTGTGCGCGCACGGTTCGAGAGTGACGACTGCCGTGCCCGCCCGGGCCGCAGAGCCAGCGTGGCGCAGCGCCACGATCTCCGCGTGCGGTGTACCCGCGCCCTCGTGGAAACCTTCGCCGACGACGATGCCGTTCTGATCAACGATGACGGCGCCGACACGCGGGTTGGGGTCGGCGACAGGTCCAAGGGCAGCGAGCTCCAGGGCCCTACGCATTGACGCGACGTCGCGCTCGTGCTCTGGTGTCTCGGCCTCGCGGTCCGCCATGCCCTGCCCCTCGTGCTCGACTCCTGCTCGGTCGGGCTCCGGGGCGCGAACGGTGAACCCTTGCCATGGCAGGCTCCTACGGCCCGGTGGGTCGAGAACCGCCAATGACCTGAGTCACCACGACTGACCCACCCCAGACCCGAGATGAGTCAGAAAGCAGGCGTCGCTGTTGCTACCTCTCATCCGGACTTTCACCGTCGGCCCGGGAATTTCACCTGGTTCACCGGCCGCTGGATGCGGTCGGGTCGCGGACTTTAACCGCCGGTTCGGAATTACACCGATCACGGAGCACGTGCGCCCATTATGCCACCGCGCGCTTCCGGCCACGCCAGGCCGCCATCAGGTGAGCGGCCTGAAGAGCCCCCGCGGTTCAGGCGCCAGAGCCCGTGTCGCTGGTGAGGGAATGGCGCAGGGCCAGGGCGCGCAGCTGGTCCACGGCCGCCGCAGCATCCTCGGCTCCGTAGACGGCCGACCCGGCAACGAAGACGTCCGCTCCTGCATCGGCGCAGGCTTCGATGGTCGCCGACGTGACTCCGCCGTCGACCTGAACCCAGATCTCGCCCCCGTAGCGCGCCACGGCCTGTCGGACTTCACGCACCTTGGGCATCTGGTCAGCCATGAACGACTGTCCGCCAAAACCCGGCTCGACGGTCATGACCAGGACCATGTCCAGCTCGGGCACCAGGTCGGCATACGGCCCGAACGCAGTGCCCGGCTTGAGCGCCATACCGGCGCGGGCGCCGAGGGCACGAAGGTTGCGGGCCAGCGACCTGGGGTCACCGGCCGCCTCGATGTGGAAGGTGACGCTCGAAGCACCAGCCTCGGCGTACATCGGCGCCCACCGGTCGGGGGCGTCGATCATCAGGTGGCAGTCGATCGGGATGGGACTGACCCGTGCCAGCGCCTCGACGATGGGCAGCCCGAACGTCAGGTTGGGGACGAAGTGGGCGTCCATCACATCGACGTGGGCCCAGTCGGCGTTGGCGATCCGTTTGAGCTCGGTCTCGAGGTTGGCGAAGTCACAGGCCAGGATGCTGGGAGATATCTGCACGGCCAAACCTTAGAGGTCGGTGCCGGCTTCCTTGCGCAGGAGGGCGAAGAACATCGCGTCGGTTCCGTGCACGTGCGGCCACAACTGGACGAAAGGCCCCTCCCCCAGGTGCTCGACAGGGCGGCCGGCGGCGTCCAGGAACAGCGCGCGGGCATCGACGATCTCGACATCGTGACGCTTCTTGGCGACGTCGGAGACGACGAACCTGGTCTCGGCCAGATGGGGGCTGCACGTCGCATAGCCGATGATCCCGCCGGGCTTGGTGGCCTCGATCGCCGACACGAGCAGCGCACGCTGCAGAACGCCGAGCTCGGCGAGGTCAGCCGTCGTCCGGCGCCACCGGGCCTCGGGACGTCGGCGCAGCGCGCCCAGACCGGTGCACGGCGCGTCGACCAGCACCCGGTCGTAGGTATCGGGCTCCTCTTCCCCGACCTCGCGACCGTCACCGGTGCCGATCATGACCTTGAGACCGGAGTCGATGGCCGCGTCAAGGGTCTGGCGCACCAGGTCGGTGCGATGCTCACTGATCTCGTTGGCGAACAGGGTCGCGCCTCGCTTCGCGCCGATGGTCGCCAGGAGCGCGGCCTTTCCACCAGGTCCTGCGCAAAGGTCGAGCCATTTCTCGTGCTCGGCACCTGTGCTCACCTCGGCGCTTGCCAGGGCCAGAGCGACCAGCTGCGAGCCCTCGTCCTGGACCGCGGCCCGCCCGGAGCGGACCGCCGAGATCGAGCCGGGGTCGCCCGAGTCGAGGACTGCGCCCACCCGCGAGAGCAGGGATGGGGTCGCCCCGGCGCGGGTCAGCTCCTCGACATCGCAAAGGCCAGGGCGAGCCACCAGCGTGACCTTGGCCGCCGCGTTGTCGCTGACAAGAAGGGCTACGAGATCGCCATCCACCGTCTCTGCCGTCGAGGCGCCGTGTCCGATCAACGCCGCCCGCAGTGCCCGAACGATCCACGGAGGATGGCTGTGGAGGGTTGACAGGGCGGCAACAGGATCATCGGAGGGAACGACCTGCGCGATCCAGGTGTCGAGATCCTTCTCACTGATTCGGCGCATCACGGCGTTGACGAACCCGCCGGCGCTGGCTCCGTTGACCAGTCGGGCCAGCCCAACGGTCTGGTCGACCGCGGCGTGCGCAGCTACCCGCATCCCGAGCAGCTGGTGTGCCCCCAGACGCAAGGTGTCGAGCACATTGCCATCGATCTCAGACGTTGGGCGCCCCGCAGCGGCCGCGATGATCGGGTCATAGAGGCCCCGAAGTCGCGTGGCACCATACGTGAGCTCCGTGGCAAAGGCGGCATCTCGACCGCGGATGTCCTTGTCCCGCAACTCTTTTGGTAGCTCAAGGTTCGCGTACGCTCCGCCGGCAACAGCCCTCATGACCGTGTATGCCGCAAGTCGCGCCGGGTCGGTTGAGCGGGACCTCTCAGCAGGCCGGGTTACCGAACGCTCGAGGTTGCCGTGCTTGCGCTCCGGTCGCTGCCGACCCGCCGCGTCACGCCGCGGCTCATCGGAGCTGTCGTGACGGCGTGGGGTGCCAGGCCGCTGCTCAGGCATCGGCGAGCCTCTCTCCCGGCTCGATGCGGACTCCGCGCGCCCAGTCCGGGGCGGCCATCGGCTTCTTTCCGTGGGGCTGAACCCTCGCGAGCCGAACCGCGCGAGAGCCTGTGCCAACATCGACCGCATGTCTGGTCACGACGAGCTCACCGGGGGCGAAGATCTGGCCGGTCGCGTCGACCGTAGCGTCCCCGCCATGACCAGCATCGGGAGCCGTCGTGACCGGGAAGATCTTGAGCCGTTCACCGCGGAAGATTGTCCAAGCGCCGGGCGCCGGAGTGCAGCCACGAATGTGACGGTCGATCGCCAACGCTGGTGTGCTCCAACGGATCCGGGCATCCAGGACGGTGATCTTCGGCGCCAGCGAGACACCCTCCGGCGGCTGTGGGATCGCCTGGAGCTCTCCTGCCTCGAGGGCGTCAAGGGTGGCCACGAGCAAGCCCGCTCCTGAGGCGGCGAGCCGGACAAGCAGGTCGCCGGAGGTGTCGTCCGGCCTGATCGCCTCGGTCATCACACCGAACGTTGGTCCGGTGTCGAGCCCTTGTTCGAGCAGGAACGTCGTGGCTCCGGTGACCTCGTCACCTGCCATGATCGCGTGCTGGACCGGCGCCGCACCTCGCCATGCGGGCAGCAGGGAGAAGTGCAGGTTGATCCAGCCATGTGTGGGAATCGTCAATGCGGATGATGGGATCAAGGCACCAAACGCCACGACCGGGCAGGCCGCGGGGGCCAGCTCGCGCAGCCGGTCCTGAAAGTGCGGATCACCGGGGCGTTGTGGGGTCAGGATCTCAAGCCCAAGCTCGAGCGCCCGTTCCTTGACCGGAGAGGGGACAAAGGATCGACCCCTGCCGGCTGGTGCGTCGGGGCGGGTGAGAACAGCAACCACCTCGTGTGACGAGGTGAACAGCGCGTCCAGACTCGGGACGGCGACGGCCGGCGTGCCGGCAAAGACGAGCCGCACCGGTCAGCGGCCCAGGCCGAAGGTTGCGTGCGGGCTGATCTTCACGGTCGGAGCCGCCTGGCCGGCCCACTCGGCCGCTCGGATCGCCTTCATGGCCAGCTTGCGCTGGGCCTTGTCCATGCGGTCGATGAACAGGATCCCGTCGAGGTGGTCGGTCTCATGCTGCACGCAGCGGGCCAGAAGCTCCGAACCCTCGAGGGTGACTGGCTCGCCATACTGGTTGAAGCCCTTCGCCACGACCCGTAGCGCCCTCGGTGTGTCATAGAAGATGCCCGGGAAGGACAAGCACCCTTCCTCGCCCTCCTGCATCTCCGAGGAGAGGTCGAGACTGGGGTTGATCAGATGTCCGGGTTCGTCGTCGACGTGATAGGTGAAGACCCGAAGACCCACGCCGATCTGGGGCGCCGCGAGACCAGCGCCCGGTGCGTTCATCATCGTCTCGGTCAGGTCCGTGACCAGCTGGCGCAGCTCCTTGTCGAAGTCAACGACCTCGATGGCAGCAGTGCGCAACACGGGGTCTCCAAAGATCCGGATGTCCTTGATCGACACGAACGTGCTTCCTCGCCTCGGGTGCGCTGACCGGACCAGTCTATGTGGGCGACAGCGGCAGGCCGCGCATCGCCAGGTCCTTGCGCAGATGGCCGGTGTCCGAGAACAGGATGGCATCCAGTCCGGCTGCGGCGGCCGCCTTGATGTTGGCTGGGCTGTCGTCGATGAAGATGCATCTGGCCAGGCTGCGCCCGATCCGTTTCCCCAGGATCTCGAAGATCTCCGGTTCGGGTTTGCGGACGCGTTCCTCGCCCGAGACGACGATGTCCTCGAACAGACCCAGGAAGTCGAACCGGTGAAAGGCCAGGGGGAACGTCTCCCTGGACCAGTTGGTCAGGGCAAACAGCCGGATTCCGGCCGCATGCAGCTCGCGCAGTATCTCGACGGAGTCGTCGATCGCGCCGATGAGCGAGTCGGAGAAGTTCTCGCGGTATCCCCGGATGGCCGGCGCCCAGTGCGGGTGCGCCCTCACAGCAACCTCCTCAGCCTCGTCCCACGACCGCCCGGCGTCCTGCTCGTTGTTCCATGCCCCGAACGCGAACTCCTCGTCGGCAAGGAACCGAGCTGCCTGCTCAGCGCCAACCGCCTTGGCGATAGCTGGATGCGGGTCCCAGCTGATCAGGACGCCGCCCAGGTCAAAGACCACGATGTCGGGAGGTCGAGGATCGGAAACAGCATCCACGTCAGCCATGTCTTTGACTGTATCGACCGGCGACCGGATCGCCTTCAGTCAAGGTCGAATGCTGCCCGGATCCCTCGAGCCAGATCGTCCTCCTGGTCGGGCAGCAACATGCCGATCGGTGTCAGAAGGTTCGCCCGCGGGATCGTCTGGATGCTGTCGCAATGAACGACGCAGTCATGGTCGAGGTTGTTGCGGGGGCCGACCAGCACCTCTGTGGCCAGGCCGCGAATGGTGGAGGTGATCGGTGCCACCGTGATCCCGCTCAGGTGGGGGACGGCGATCGCCCGCGTCAACACCAGCGCCGGACGAATCTTGTCCAGTCGCACGAGGTGGATCGTCCGCACTAGTCGAGCTCCGGATAGCTCGTGACGAGCGCCTCGAGCATGCCCTCTAGCTCTGAATATGGATTGCCACCCGAAGCGATGATGATCTGGAGATCACGCGCCGCAATGCGCTCACGCTCCATCCGGCGCAGGGCCATACTCACCAGCTCAGCTCGGCTGTGAGCGTGCCCCTGCGATATCTCGCGGTCGAGGAACGCGACCTGGGCGTCGGGCAGCCGCACAGCAATCTGGGTGCTCATGAGACAGATGGTACCACTATGGGATTCACCCGGAGGTGCTCAGCCGAGCCCTTCGGTGGGGTCGACGCGGACCCCTACTGCGTCACGCTCCTTGTGCGCACTTCGGACGGCCTTCATGTGGGTCAGAGCGGCGGTGAGCGCCGGGCCGTCGTCCAGGCCAGCGCGTAGGAGGAGCTGGATCCTGGGGGCGGCGTCGAGAGCCGTGGCCAGGACCTGGGCGCCGTGGCCGGCCGGCCCCGCCGGACCTGGTGGTGTCCAGGGCAACGGGCCGAGCCGCTCGACAGAGTCGGCCAGACCAGCCAGCTCAACAGCACGCTGGACCGCGACCCGCGGCCCGACCAGCTGAGCCATCCGCACCGTTGGCGGCAACGAGAGCTCGAGCCGCTCGGCGAGCTCGCGGGTCACGAACCACTCAGGGTCCCACCGCACCAACGCCTCCACCAGCGGCAGCGTCGTGTGGGTCGGCGCTCCACAGAGCACCGTCACTCCCCCATCCGACGCGCCCCGCGTGAGTGCCGCGGCCCCCAGCCATCGACGCAGGGCCTCCTCGGACGCGTCGAGCGTCGGTCGGTCCATGGATGCCCAGGCATCCAACAGCAGCGTTGCGGCGTAACCGCCCTCAGCCACGGGCTCGGCACCGGGCGTGGCAATGAAAAGGCCCGGTTTGCCCGACACCGCGGCCAGCACATCACCTGCACCCGACGTGTGGACCGGCGTGCCCGGAAACGCGCGCCCGAGCTCCTCAGCGGTCCGCCGGGCGCCCACCACGCTTGATCGCAGGCCCTGGCCACCACAGCTGGCGCACTCGAAGGCTGCGACCACCAACCCGCACCAGCGGCACATCGGCGCCCCCTCGCCGGCGTTCAACGCCAACGGCCCATGGCAACGCACACAACGGGCCGGTTCGCGGCAGGTCTGACAGGACAACGCCGGGACGTAGCCCCGCCGCGGGACCTGGATCAACACCGGCCCTCGCTCCAGCGCGCTCTTGGCCGCCCGCCAGGCGGCCGAGGGCAGGTGCCCGTGAGCAGATGGACCATCACGTTCGACATCGGTGCCTTCGCCGGCCACGATGACGCGAGGCGCGGCCAGGTGACGGGTAGCGGCGTCCGCGTTGACCGAACGCACCTCACCAGACCCGACCCACTGCTGGACCGATGTCGTCCGCGTGAACCCTGCGCTGAGCAGGGCCGCACCCTCGAGCCTTGCCCGGGTGAGAAGAACCTCGCGCACCGCGGGGTACGGCGCGCGCGGCTCGACGAGGACGTCGTCGCCGTCGTCCCACCAGGCGACCAGGCCGAGATCATGCACCGGCGCGAACATTGCCGCCCGCGTTCCCACGACGCACCGCACATGCCCCCGAAGAACCTTCAACCAGGCTGTATAGCGCGCCTGCGGACCCTGCCCCGCGGTCAGGCGGACATGCCTCCCGGCGCCCAACAAGGACTGCAGGACCCGGTCGACCCGGTCGACATCGCGGTGGTCCGGGACCACGATCAGGGCACCACGTCCTTGCGCCAGCGCGGTCGCGGCCGCCACTGCCAGCGCAGCCGGCCAGTCGGCGTCGCCCTGCTGGCCGGGAAGCGCGAGCCACGACGCCGCTGGAGCATCCCCCGAAGCGACGTGTCGCAGGAAACTAGGCCCGGCGGGATAGCTCAGCCACGGACCGGGCTCAGGCGCATTGACTCCGGCCCAGGTCGGCGCATCCCCTGAGGTAGGCGCCTCCATCGGCAGGTTCTTCTCTGCTGTGGCGTGCCGGGGCGGGACGGCGAGGCGAACGACGTCACCCAGCGTTCCGGCATACCTCGCGGCGATGGCGCGTGCGAGCGCGAGAATCTCCGGGGTAAGGACCGCCTCGGGACTCACCACCTTTCGGAGCGGTGCGAGCCTGCCCTCGTGGTCGGCCGTCTGGGTGCGGGCGAGGACGAAGCCGTCGACGTCCTGCCCGGCGAACCGCACCTTCACCCGTGCTCCGGGCACCGCGAGATCCGTCATCGAGGCGGGAACGAGGTACTCGAAGGGGCGATCCAGGTGAGCCAGCCCGACGTCCACCAGGACCAGAGCCACGGGATCGACCTCGGCCGCCTCCTGCACCTTGGGCAGGACCCTGGAACGGCCACGCGGCGAAGCCACCGCGCGGACGAACGACAGCTGCTCGCCCACCTGCCTGGTCGCCTCGTTCTGCATGGCCAAGGTCTACCCCATCGCACCGACGATGGTCACACCCGGCAGCGCCCGTGGACGACGGCGTCGCGGGCGATCGCGTGAAGTCGCACTGATTGCTGCTCCGGGTGCCGATTCGCAACAATCTGTGAGACTTCACGAGCTGCGTGCCGCTGGGTGGCAGCTCAGGCGTCAGCCGGATACGGCAGCCCGGAGCTGTTCGACCCGGTCGATGCGCTCCCAGGTGAAGGTGTTCTCCATGCCTTCGACGCTGGTGCGACCGAAGTGGCCGTAGGCGGCCGTGGGGGTGTAGATCGGGCGCAACAGGTCGAGATCCTCGATGATTGCGGCGGGACGAAGGTCAAAGACCTTGACAATGGCGTTCTGAATCTTGTCAGCAGCAACGGTCTCGGTGCCAAAGGTCTCGACGTAAAGCCCAACGGGCTGGGCCTTGCCGATGGCGTAGGCCACCTGGACCTCGCAGCGACGGGCCAGACCGGCTGCCACGATGTTCTTGGCCACCCAGCGCATCGCGTAGGCCCCCGAACGGTCCACCTTGCTCGGGTCCTTGCCGGAGAACGCGCCGCCCCCATGGCGGGCCGTGCCGCCGTAGGTGTCGACGATGATCTTGCGTCCGGTCAGCCCGGCGTCGCCCATCGGCCCGCCGATCTCGAAGCGACCGGTCGGGTTGATCAGCATCCGGTAGTCGGAGATGTCCAGGTGGGTGCCGGAAGCGGCCAGCTCATCGAGCACGGGCTTGATCACCTGATGGGCCATGTCCGGCTCGAGCATCCCGGCCAGCGAGATGTCAGCGGCGTGCTGGGTCGACAGGACGACGGTGTCGAGCTTGACCGCCCTGTCCCCGTCGTAGGAGATGGTCACCTGGGTCTTGCCATCGGGACGCAGGTAGGCGACCTCGCCGGACTTGCGCACGGCCGACAGCCGCTCCGCGAGGCGATGGGCGAGGTGGATCGGCAGCGGCATCAGCTCGGGAGTGTCGTCGCAGGCGTAACCGAACATCAGGCCCTGGTCGCCGGCGCCCTGCTTGTCCATGGGGTCGACGCCACCGGTGCGGCTCTCGTAGGCCGAGTCGACACCCTGGGCGATATCCGGTGACTGCTGGCCGATCGAGATCGAGACAGCACACGACTCGCCGTCAAAACCCTTGGTCGACGAGTCGTAGCCGATGTGCAGGACCGTGTCGCGCACGATCCGGGGGATGTCCACGTAACCGGTCGTGGTCACCTCGCCGGCGACATGGACCAAGCCGGTAGTCACCATGGTCTCGACGGCGACGCGGCTGGTGCGGTCCTCGGTGATCATCGCATCGAGGATCGCGTCGCTGATCTGGTCGCAGATCTTGTCGGGGTGACCTTCGGTCACGGACTCGGATGTGAAAAGACGTGCGGACACGTAGGAGCTCCCTTGATTTACAGCGGCTGCTGACTGATGACTGGCCGCAGTTTAACGCGACGTCAGGACGTCCTGGATCGCGTCCCAGACTCTGGCAGCCACGACGTCCTTGGATGCCGGGCCGGCCTGCTCCACGGCCTCGACGCCGCGCCGCAGGATGTGGGCCGTGTTGGTGTCGTGTCCGAAGACCTTGTCCACGCCCACCTCGTTGGCGACGAGCAGGTCGCAGCCCTTTCGCGCGAGCTTGTCGCGCGCATAGTCAAGAACCGTGTGCTCCCCGTCGCCGGTCTCAGCCGCGAAGCCGACGATCACCGGCAACAGGGCTGGGCCCCTGGACTGCACCAGACCAGCCAGAACATCGGGATTGCGGATCAGCGGGATCGAGGGTGCCGGCAGGTCGGCATCAGGCACCGACCCGGGCGCGACATCATGGTGGGCTTTCTTGATCTTCGCGGCGGTGTAGTGAGCCGGCCTGAAGTCTGCGACGGCCGCGGCCATGACGACGACGTCGGACTCCTCGGCCGCCTTGCCGACGGCCTCGCTGAGCTCCACAGCGGTGCGAACCGGCACCATCGTCACGCCATCGGGGACCGGCAACCCCACGTTGGCCGAGATCAGGGTGACATCGGCGCCGCGGGCAGCAGCAACCGCCGCGAGCGCATAGCCCTGCTTGCCCGACGAGCGATTGCCCAGGAACCGGACGGGGTCCAGCGGCTCCCGCGTGCCACCTGCGCTGACGACAACCCGCCGTCCTGCCAACGCGCCGCTTGTTGCGCCCACACCACCGCTTCGGGTCGTTTCGACCGGCGTTTCGGCCGCCTCGACGTGAGAAGAGGGAGCTGCGGACAACAGCTCACGGCATACGGCGAAGATGCCCTCGGGCTCGGGTAACCGGCCCTGTCCGGAGTCCGATCCGGTCAGCCGCCCGGACGCCGGCTCGATCACGTGTACGCCGCGCGAGCGAAGGGTGGCGACATTGGCCACCGTCGCCGGGTGCTCCCACATCTCGGTGTGCATCGCGGGAGCGAGCACCACCGGACAGCGAGCAGTGAGCAGGGTGTTGGTCAACAGGTCGTCAGCCAGTCCGCATGCGGCCCTGGCCAGGAGATCGGCGGTCGCAGGTGCCACGACGATGAGATCTGCCTGCTGACCCAAGCGCACGTGCGGCACCTCGTGGACGTCGGTCCAGACGTCCGTGGAGACGGGCTTGCCCGACAATGCAGCCCACGTCGGCGCACCCACGAACCTCAGGGCAGCCGCCGTGGGAACCACGGTCACGTCGTGCCCACTCTCGGTGAGCAGGCGCAGCAGGGAGCAGGCCTTGTACGCCGCGATCCCGCCGCTGACGCCAAGGATCACCCGTTTGCCCGTCATGTGGCTCTGCGTGTCATTGTGTGTTCCGCGCGAACGCCGGAGGTCCGGATCAGCCGTCGGTGGGCGTCGAGGTCAGCAGGCCCTCGTTGATCTCGCGCAGTGCGATCGACATCGGCTTCTCGTGGACCTTGGTCTCGACCAGCGGGCCGACGTACTCGAGCAGGCCCTCAGAGAGCTGGGAGTAGTAGGCGTTGATCTGGCGTGCGCGCTTGGCCGAGTAGATGACCAGGGCGTACTTGGAGTCCGCCACGTTGAGCAGGTCGTCGATCGGCGGGTTGGTGATGCCCTCGGGGGCAGCCTGCGTTCCGGACACGGTCAATCTCGATTCGTCGGTAAACATGAATGCAGCAGCTATCAGCGCCGAAAAAGGATCAAGCGCTCATCAATGATACGAGTTCTTCGCCCGCCCGTTGAACATTGTCGTTCACAATGGTGACGTCGAACTCCTTCTGAGCCGCCAGCTCCTCCCTCGCCGTGTCCAGCCGCACGCTCCGTTCCTCCTCGGACTCGGTGCCGCGCCCGACCAGCCGCCGGACCAGCTCGTCCCAGCTCGGAGGCGCCAGGAAGACGAACAGGGCCTCAGGCTTCTGCGCTCGCACCTGCCGCGCGCCCTGCAGATCGATCTCGAGCAGGGCCTTCCTGCCCGCAGCGAGCGCCTCCTCGACCGGTTCCCGCGGCGTGCCGTACTTGGCCCGCCCATGGACGACGGCCCATTCGAGAAACTCGCCAGCCGCGCGCAACCGCTCGAACTGTTCGTCGTCGACGAAGTGGTAGTGCTTCCCGTCGATCTCGCGCGGACGTGGCTTGCGGGTGGTCATCGAGACCGATACCCAAACATCAGGAAAGTGCCCACGGACGTAGGCCGCCACCGTTCCCTTGCCGACGGCGGTAGGCCCGGCCAGGACCACCAGCCGGCTCTTGGACGACGACATGTCCGAGCCGGGTCAGGCTTGTTCGAAGCGCTCGATCAAGGCGGCGATCTGGTTGGTACCCAGACCGCGGACCCGGCGCGTCTCGGAGATTCCGACCTCGTCCATGATCTGTCGGGCCCGGATGCGGCCGACCCCGGGCATCGACTCGAGCAGCGCCGAGACCTTCATCTTGCCGACGATGTCGTTGCTCTTGCCATCCGCGATGACCTCGGACAGCACACCCTGCGCGTACTTGAGTCGATTCTTGACCGCAGCCCGCTCACGACGAGCTATCGCGGCCTTCGCAAGAGCCTCGGTGCGCTGCTCGGGTGTCAGCTGGGGAAGAGCCACTGTCAGTCTCCTCGTAAGGACGAATCGGATGAACCCATCACCGTGCCGGCCGGTCAGGCCCTCGATGAGGCGTATTGCCCGAAACCTAGCGAGTCCGGACGCACCCTGGCAACGAGGGGTGTCAAGAGGTGCTCAGAATCACGCGCAGCTGCTCGGCCATCTGCCGCGCAGCAGCACGCAGAGCCGCGCGGTCAGGCCCGGCCCCAAGGATCTCTCGGCTGCTGCTGGCCAGCACGTTGCCCAAGGCCTCGCCGAACACGATAGCCAGATCGGCGGCGGTTGCTCCCTGTGCCCCCACGCCAGGTGCGAGCAAGGGGGCATTGGCCCCGGCAAGGTCGAGGCCGAGCTCTTGAACCGCGTTGCCGACGGTGGCGCCCACCACCATCCCGACGCTGCCGAGCACTCCTGCGCCGGCGTCGGGTGCGTTCGCCGACGTCACAGAGTCCACGATGCTGCCAGCCACGCTGCGGCCATTCCGGATGGCGTGCTGCACCCTGGCGCCCTCCGGGTTGGAGGTGAGGGCCAGCACGAAGAGCCCACGACCGGTCTCGTGGGCCAGATCCAGCGCCGGGCGCAGGGACCCGAAACCAAGAAAGGGGCTGACGGTGATGGCGTCTGCGCGCAGAGAGCTGTCCCGCGAGAGATACGCCCGGGCGTACGCGGTCATGGTCGAGCCGATGTCACCGCGTTTCACGTCGAGCAGGGACAGGGTGTCTGCCTCACGGAGACCGGCGAGCGTGCGCTCCAGCACGGCGACTCCTGCAGAGCCGAAACGCTCGAAGAACGCCGACTGTGGTTTGACGACGGCCACGGTCCCGGCGAAGGCCTCGACGCACGTCATGGCAAACGTCTCAAGACCCCCGACGGACTCATCCAGGCCCCAGTGCGCCAACAGCCCGGGGTGGGGGTCTATGCCGACACAGAGCGGTCCGAGTTCGGTCATGGCCAGGCGCAGCCTGGCACCGAACGACTGCGTCGACCCGAACGACTCTGTCATGGCGTGGGGTCCAATCTCGTGTGGGCAATCCCCACGGCATCGCTGAACCGGGCAAAACCCCTGTCCTGCAAGGTTATTGCCAGCTCGCGGTTGACCCGTAACGGGGATCCGGGGTCGTTGAAGGTGGCTGTTCCGACCTGGATCGCGCTCGCACCGGCAGCAACGAGCTGCAACGCGTCATCGCCGCTGCGCACCCCCCCGACGCCGATGATCGGGACCGTTGGGATCCGGCCGTCGAGCATCGCCGCGCGCACCTGCCAGATGGCACGCACGGCGACGGGACGGATCGCCGGCCCTGAGAGCCCTCCGGTCACGCCGGCCACCTGGGGGCGCAACCGGTCGGTGTCGATGACCATGCCCAGAAGCGTGTTGATCATGGTCAAGCCGTCGGCCCCGGCCCGAACACAGGCACCGGCGATCTCGACGATGTCGGTCACGTCCGGACTGAGCTTGGCGAAGATGGGAATGTGACGCGGGAGGCTCTCGCGAACCAGCCCGATGACCTTGCCCGAAGCCAGCGGGTCGCAGGCGAAGACCAGCCCCCGGTTCGCGACGTTGGGGCACGAGATGTTGACCTCGACGCCGACGACGGCGTCGAACGCCGGTGACTGCCGCAGGACCGCAGCAACCGCGGCATACTCATCGGCAGTGTTTCCGGCGATGGATGCGAGCACTCGCGCCCCGACCGACTTGAGCCACACCAGGTCCTCGTGGGCAAAGGCAGCCACTCCTGGCCCTTGGAGACCGATCGAGTTGAGCATCCCGCTGGGCGTCTCGGCCATCCGGGGAGTGCCCCGACCCGAGCGGGGTTCTGCCATCACGGTCTTGGTGACGAATGCACCCAGCTCGGCGATGTCGAAGAAGCGGTGCAGCTCCCTGCCGTTCGCCGCGCAGCCCGAAGCGGTCATCAGCGGGTTGGGCAGCCGCATCCCGGCAAGGTCGACGCTCATGTCGATCGTTGCGCTCATGGTGGCCGTATCGCGAGTCGTCACCTTCTCGGTCAGCTCGGTCATCAATGACCTCCCATCGCGGTCGCACCGTGGGCATCCTCGGGGACACGGCATCGTCCGTTCTCGAAGGCGTCCCAGCGGACCCGGTCGCCACGGAAGGTGGGGCCCTCGACGCAGGAGCGGACCATACGGGTCAGTCCGTCGTCGCCGACCACCGGCATCACGCAGGTCATGCAGACGCCGACGCCGCACGCCATGGACTCCTCGACCGCGACCTGGGAAGTTGCGCCCTCGGCCTTGGCAAGGTCGGTGATCGACCTCAGCATTGCCATCGGCCCGCAGCCATAGACGACGCCGGCGTTGCTACGCCGGATCACGTCGGGCAGGACGTCGGAGACCCATCCCCGGACCCCCATCGAACCGTCGTCGGTGGTCACCGTGATGCCGTCAGCGGCTCCTTGCGCCTCGATGACACCGAAGAGACGCTCCTGGGTCGCGGCACCCAGGACCATCTCGATGTGGCAACCGCGCTCCTTCAGGATGGACGCCAACCAGAAGAGCGGCGCACTGCCATAACCTCCGCCGACCAGGACGGCAGCCACCGGTTCCTCGGGGAGCGGGAAAGCGCGCCCGAGCGGGCCAATGATGTTGACCTCTTCGTGCGTGCTCAGACCGGTCAACCACCTGGTGCCCGCCCCACGCGCCGCCACGACGATGTCAACGGTCCCGCCATCGGCACCGGGGCCGACCTTGTAGATGGAAAAACAGCGGCGCAACAGGTTGGCCGAGGTGTCGCCGCCAACTGCCAGTGCAACGAACTGCCCCGCCTCGGCCACCTCTGCAACGTCGGGCGCCACGAACGTCAGCTGGTGGTAGGCACCGACCCGGCGGTTGGAGACGAGCTCACCGGTGACCTGGGGCGTTCGCCCCGGGGAGACTCCGCTCACGCCTGGTCTTCCGTCCTGGCGTAGAAGTTCAGATCACGGGCGTGATCCTGCAGCGACTTGACCCGGACGGTCTCGGTGAGCTGTGACTCGATGCCCTGCACGGCCGCGCCGAGCTGCTGCACCGTGGTGATGATCGGTCGATCCATGCTTGTCGTGGCGGCACGGATGGCGTACCCGTCGGCTCGGGCGTACCTTCCCGACGGCGTGTTGATGACCATCCCGACCTCACCGGCCAGGATGCGTTCGACGATCGTCGGTTCACCGTCCGGACCTCGCCCGTCACTGTGCTTGCGCACCACCGAGGCGCTGATCCCGTTGCGCCGCAGGACATCTGCGGTGCCCTTGGTGGCTATCAGGTCGAAGCCGAGGTCAGCCAGGCGCTTCATGGGGAAGATCATCGCGCGCTTGTCCCTGTTCGCCACGGAGATGAAGACCGTTCCCTTACGGGGAAGGCCGGGGCCGAACCCGAGCTGACTCTTGGCGAAGGCCGCGCCGAAGTCCGAGTCGATCCCCATGACCTCGCCGGTCGAGCGCATCTCGGGGCCGAGCAGGCTGTCGACAACCTGGCCCTCGTGGGTGCGGAACCGCTTGAAGGGCAGCACCGCCTCCTTGACGGAGACGTGGGTGTGGGGCGGCATCGCGCCGCCGTCACCCTGTGGGGGCAGGATCCCCTCGGTGCGCAGCTGCGAGATCGTGGCGCCGAGCATCACCCGGGCGGCAGCCTTGGCCAGGGGCACGCCGGTCGCCTTGGCAACGAACGGGATGGTGCGGCTGGCGCGCGGGTTGGCCTCCAGGACATACAGCACGTCCTGGGCCAGGGCGAACTGCACGTTCATCAAGCCTTTGACGCCAATTCCCTTGGCAAGCTTGAGCGTTGACTCGCGGACCCGTTCGAGCTCCCCCTGGCCGAGGGTCACGGGGGGGATCACGCAGGCCGAGTCGCCGGAGTGGATGCCGGCCTCCTCGATGTGCTCCATGATCCCGCCCAGGTACATCTCGTGGCCGTCGTAGATCGCGTCGACGTCGATCTCAATGGCGTCGTCCAGGAAGCGGTCGACCAGCACCGGGTGTTCGGGGGCTGCGCGGGTGGCTCGGGTGACGTACTGGATCAGCGTCTCGTCGTCGTAGACGATCTCCATGCCGCGGCCACCGAGAACGTAGGAGGGGCGGACCAGAACCGGGTAGCCGATCTCGCGGGCAACCTCCACAGCCTCCTCGCCGCTGTAAGCCATGCCGTACCTCGGTGCCGGAAGCTTCGCTTCGGCCAGAACGCGACCGAACGCACCGCGGTCCTCAGCGAGGTGGATCGACTCAGGGCTGGTGCCCACGATGGGCACACCCTCGGCCTTGAGCGCTCTGGCCAGACCGAGCGGAGTCTGCCCGCCGAGCTGCACGATCACGCCGGCCACAGGCCCCGCCGCCCGCTCGGCGTGAACCACCTCGAGGACATCCTCAAGGGTCAGCGGCTCGAAATAGAGCCGGCTCGACGTGTCGTAGTCGGTGGACACCGTTTCGGGGTTGCAGTTGACCATGACTGTGTCAAAACCGTGATCGCGCAGGGCAAAGCTCGCATGAACACAGGAGTAGTCGAACTCGATGCCCTGTCCTATACGGTTCGGCCCGGAGCCCAGGATGATGACCGCCGGACGGGTCCGCGGCGCCACCTCGGTCTCGTCGTCATAGGTCGAGTAGTGGTACGGCGTCTGCGCCGCGAACTCGGCCGCACACGTGTCGACGGTCTTGTACACAGGGCGAACCCCCAGCGCGTGGCGGACCCCGCGGACGACCGCCTCCGGCATGCCGGACAGATCGGAGATCTGGGCATCGGAGAACCCATGACGTTTGGCCAGCAACAGCACCTCGACGGTGAGCTGGGGGCTGGCTGCCACATGTTTGGCAACCTGGTTGAGGAGCTCTATCTGGTCCAGGAACCACGGGTCGATGCCGGTAGCCGCATGGACATCCTCGACCGACATGCCACCGCGAAGAGCCTGCTGCACCAAAACGATTCGGCCTTCGGTCGGTATCCGGGCCTGCTCGAGCAGAGCGCGCGCCTGCTCCCTGGACGGGACCTCGCCCCTGCGCCAGTGGAAGCTCGAACCCGCGCGTTCCAGCGAACGCAGCGCCTTCTGGAGGGCCTCGGTGAAGTTGCGCCCGATCGCCATGGCCTCGCCGACGCTCTTCATCGTCGTGGTCAGGGTCGGGTCCGCCGCGGGGAACTTCTCGAACGCGAAACGCGGCACCTTGACGACGATGTAGTCCAGGGTCGGCTCGAAGCTGGCCGGCGTGACCTTGGTGATGTCGTTGGGGACCTCGTCCAGGGTGTAGCCGATGGCAAGCTTTGCGGCGATCTTGGCGATTGGGAACCCGGTCGCCTTCGAGGCCAGCGCGGAGGACCGTGAGACACGCGGGTTCATCTCGATGACGATGACCCGGCCGTCGAGCGGATTGACAGCAAACTGGATGTTGCAGCCGCCGGTGTCGACCCCCACCTCGCGGATGATCGCGATGCCGAGGTCCCGAAGCCGTTGGTACTCGCGGTCGGTCAGGGTCAGCGCGGGCGCCACCGTGATCGAGTCGCCGGTGTGCACTCCCATCGGGTCGAGGTTCTCGATCGAGCAGACGACCACCACGTTGTCGGCGCGGTCGCGCATGACCTCCAGCTCGTACTCCTTCCACCCCGCGATGGACTCCTCCAGGAGCACCTCGGTGGTCGGCGAGTCATGCAGACCCGAACCGGCCATCCGGCGCAGATCCACCTCGTCATCGGCAAAACCCGAGCCCAGACCCCCCATCGTGAAGGATGGGCGCACGACCAGTGGATAGCCGAGCTCCTTTGCGGCGGCAAGGCATTCGTCCATCGTGTGGGCGATGAAGCTGCGCGCTGTCTCGCCACCACAGCGCTGGACGACGCCCTTGAACAGCTGGCGGTCCTCGCCGAGCTGGATGGCCTCGACGCTGGCACCAATGAGCGGGCAGCCGTACTTCTCAAGGATGCCTGCCTCATCCAGGGCGATGGCGGCATTGAGTGCCGTCTGACCGCCGAGGGTCGCCAGGACAGCATCGGGGCGTTCCTTGGCGATGATTGCCTCGATCACCTCGGGAGTGATCGGCTCGACATACGTGGCGTCGGCGAACTCGGGATCGGTCATGATCGTGGCTGGGTTGGAGTTGATCAGGATGACCCGCAGGCCCTCCTCGCGCAGGACCCGGCAGGCCTGGGTCCCGGAGTAGTCGAACTCGCAGGCCTGGCCAATGACGATCGGACCCGACCCGATGACCAGGACGGATTTGAGGTCGCTACGGCGGGGCATCAGGCTCGTCCTCTCGCGGTTGACGGTGTCTCGGTGGAGAGTCTGCGACTCGTCGACATGAGCTCGACGAAACGGTCGAAGAGGTACTCCGAGTCGTGTGGACCCGCGGCCGCCTCCGGGTGGTACTGCACCGAAAAGGCAGGGATGTCAAGGCATTCCAGCCCCTCGACGACGTTGTCGTTGAGCCCGATATGGGAGACCCGCACGCGCCCGTACCGGGTGGTTCCGTGTTGGGCATCGGACCCCCCATCCGCAGGCGCGGTCACATCCCCGTCCAGCGGGGCCTCCACCGCGAACCCGTGGTTCTGCGCCGTGACCTCGACCTTGCCGGTACGCCGGTCCAGAACGGGCTGGTTGATTCCCCTGTGGCCGTACTTCAGCTTGTAGGTGCCAAAACCCAGTGCGCGACCGAGGAGCTGGTTGCCGAAACAGATGCCGAAGAAGGGCATCCCGGCGGCCAGGACCTCGCGCAGCAGGGCGATCTCGTGGGTGGCCGAGGCCGGGTCGCCCGGGCCGTTGGAGAAGAAGACGCCGTCGGCGCCCGTGGCCCGGATATCGGCGAGGGTGGACCTGGCCGGGAGCACGTGCACCTCGATGCCCCGCTCGGCCAGGTGAGCCGGGGTCCTGGCCTTGATGCCGAGGTCGAGGGCAGCGACGGTGAAGCGCTTCTGGCCCACTGCGGGCACGACATACGACTGCGGCGTGCTGACCTCGCCGGCGAGCGCCGCGCCGCTCATCTGCGGAGCCGACAGCACACGTTCCAGCAACAGCTCCTGCGACTCGCGAGCCAGCTCTCCGGAGAAGACACCGACACGCATGGCCCCTCGTTCGCGAAGGTGCCGGGTCAGCGCACGGGTGTCGATGCCGCTGATGCCCACGACGCCCTGCTCCACCAGCTCGTCCTCGAGCGAGCGTCTGGAGCGCCAGCTGGATGGCCGAACGGCAGGGTCGCGTACGACGTAGCCCGCGACCCAGATGCGGCGGGACTCGTTGTCCTCGTCGTTGAGGCCGGTGTTGCCGATGTGCGGTGCGGTCATGACGACGACCTGGCGGTGGTAGCTCGGGTCGGTCAACGTCTCCTGGTAGCCGCTCATACCCGTGGAGAACACGGCCTCGCCCACGGTCTCGCCGACCGCCCCGTAGGCAAACCCGGTGAATGCGCGGCCGTCCTCCAGGACGAGAACCGCAGGCTCCCGGTCGTGAAAGGTCGGTGCCTGTGTCATACCAGGGCGCCCTTGAGAACCGTTGGCTTGCCTCGCAAGAGCGTGGCATAGACGGTGCCGGTGAGTGTGCGACCGTGCCAGGGATTGTTGCGGGACAACGACACTGAGGCATCGCGGTCCACTGTTACTGTGGCCGACGGGTCGACCAAGGTGAGGTTTGCCGGCTCCCCGACGGCGATCGGTCGTCCTTGACCGGAGAGGCCGGCGATGCGGGCGGGCCGTGCGGACATCACCTGTGCGACACCGGCCCAGTCGAGCAGACCCGAGCCGACCATGACGGTGCTGATGACCGAGAGTGCTGTCTCCAGACCCATCACCCCGAAGGCCGCGTTGATGAACGTGTGTTCCTTGTCATGGCGGGCGTGAGGCGCATGGTCGGTCGCCACGACATCGATCGTGCCGTCCCCCAGGGCCGCTCGCAACGCCTCGACGTCCTCGCTCGGGCGCAGGGGCGGGTTGACCTTGAAGGTTGGGTCGTAGCCGACGAGCAGGTCGGTGGTCAGCATCAAGTGGTGCGGGGTGGCTTCGGCGGTCACCGAGATCCCTTGTGCCTTGGCCCATCGGATGACCTCGACCGAGCCGGCGGTGGACACATGGGCAACGTGCACCCGGGAACCTGTATGCCGTGCCAGCATCACGTCGCGCGCGACGATGACCTCTTCGGCAACGCCGGGCCAGCCCGGCAGCCCGAGGCGACCGGACAGCTCACCCTCATGGCAACAGGCGTTGTGGTCGGCCAGCATCGGGTCCTGGGAGTGCTGCGAAATCACACCACCGAAGGCCCTGATGTACTCCAGCGCCCGGCGCATCACCCGGGCGTCGTGCACACACCTGCCATCGTCGGAGAAGACGCGCACCCGGGCTCGCGAGGCAGCCATCAGGCCCAGCTCGGCAAGCTCCTCGCCCGCGAGTCCTTTGGTGACGGCGCCGATCGGCTGCACGTCGACCAGACCGGCCAACCGGCCGAGGTCGAGGATGCGCTCGGCAGCCTCTGCCGTATCCGTGACCGGAGTCGTGTTGGCCATGGCCAGGATCGCGGTGAACCCGCCGATCGCCGCGGCAGCCGAGCCACTGGCGATGGTCTCGGCATCCTCACGACCCGGTTCACGCAGGTGCGTGTGGATGTCGACCAGACCCGGCAGCGCGACCAGACCGTCCGCGTCGATGGTTTCCCCATCGACGGCTCCGATAACACCGATCTCGGCGATCAGGCCGTCACGAATCAACAGGTCCTGACGGCCGGCGCCGAGCAGGTCGGCGCCCTTGATGAGCAGGCTCATGCGACAGTTCCTTCGCCGGCGAGGAGGTGGTACAGCACGGACATCCGGACGGCGACACCGGCTGAGACCTGGTCGAGGATCAGCGACTGGGCGGCGTCGGCGGCATCCGAGGCAATCTCGAGGCCTCGGTTCATCGGCCCGGGGTGGCAGATGACGGTGTGCTCCTGCAGGGAGTCGAGCCGGTCCCGGGTCAGGCCATAACCGATCGTGTACTCGCGGGCGGTCGGGAAGAATCCTCCGCTCATCCGCTCGCGCTGCACCCGCAGCATCATCACCGCGTCAACGGTCGGCAGGACGGCGTCCAGGTCGTAGGACGTCTCGAAACCCTCGCTCTTGGCCCAGGTCGTGATGCCGCTGGGCATCAGCGTCGGCGGCGCCACCACGGTGACGTGGGCGCCGAGGGTCTTCAGGCAGATCAGGTCCGAGCGCATCACCCGCGAGTGCGTCAGGTCGCCGACGATGGCGACGTGCCTTCCCTCGAGGTCCCCGAGGCGCTGCCGCATGGTGTAGGCATCCAGGAGCGCCTGTGTCGGGTGCTCGTGCAGCCCGTCACCTGCGTTGATGACCACCGCGTCGACCCACTCGGACACCTGCTGCGCAGCGCCGCTGGCAGAGTGTCGGATGACCAGGGCGTCGACGCCCATCGCCGTGACGGTCAGGACGGTGTCCCGCAGGGACTCACCCTTGCTTGTTGACGACCCCTTGCCTGAGATGTTGATGACGTCGGCCGAGAGCCATTTGCCGGCCAGCTCGAAGGAGGACCGGGTGCGGGTGGAGTCCTCGAAGAACAGGTTCACCACAGTGCGCCCACGCAGGGTCGGGAGCTTCTTGACCTCGCGACGCTGAACTTCGTGCATCGTCTCGGCCGTATCAAGAATGGTCAGGATGTCTTGCTTGTCAAGGTCATTCATCGACAGCAGGTGACGCTTCACCGGTCTCCTCCACTGATTCGAACCTCATCGAGGCCGTCGTGCTCGGCCAGACACACCCGCACGCGCTCACTGCTGGAGGTCGGCAGGTTCTTGCCCACGTAGTCAGCGCGGATCGGCAGTTCCCGGTGTCCGCGGTCGACGAGGACGGCGAGCCGGACAGCCTGGGGCCGCCCCAGCTCGGACAGGGCATCCAGCGCCGCGCGCACCGTGCGGCCGGAGAAGAGGACATCATCCACGAGCACGACCGTCTGGTCGTCGATGCCGGGAGCCGGGATGTCGGTGTGTTCGATCGCCCGGATCGGGTGGCGGCGAAGGTCGTCGCGGTGCATGGTGATGTCGAGGGCGCCGCATGGCACCTCGCGTCCTTCGACCTCGGCCATCACCCGCACGAGGCGACGGGCGAGCGCGACCCCACGGGTCGGGATACCGAGGACAACAAGGTTCTGGGAGCCCCTGTTGCGTTCGAGGATCTCGTGGGCCACCCGTCGCAGGGCCCGGGAGACATCACCGGAGCTCATCACGACCCGCGCGGACCCGGGGGGCGGACCACCCAAGGGAATGTCGGACGGTGGAACAGTGTCTGGACGCGTCACGGCGCCGAACCTCCTTCCCCGCCTCACCGGACGGGTCGTTAAAGGATTGTCGAACCGGCCCGACCCTACCGTGAACCGAGACCTTCTGCTGACCGGGGCGCGGCAGGTGCGTGTCAGACCAGGGTCGGCTTGACCTCGGAGAGCCTCGCGAGCAGCCCGTTGACGAAGGCCGGCGAGTCGTCGGTCGAAAGCGAGGTCGCCAGGGCGATCGCCTCGGAGATCGCGACCCCGTCGGGAACAGCTTCGCTGTAGACGACCTCCCATGCGCCGATTCGCAGGATGGCCCGGTCCACGGCCGGCATCCGCTCGATCGTCCAACCCTGGCTGTAGGACGCCAGCAGCTCGTTGATCGGGATCCACTTGTCGACCACGCCCCGGACGATCTCGACGCTGTACTCGTTCAGCGCGTGCTCGGTCACCGGCTTCTCGATCCGTTGCGCAAGCAGCGTCTCGGCGTTGATCCCGCGCTGCTCAGCCTCGAACAGGATGTCCAGCGCGCGCTTTCGCGCTTTGGAGCGTGCCGACACCTCAGTTGACCCGGCCGAGGTAGGAGCCGTCGCGGGTGTCGACCTTGACCTTGGTCCCTTGCTCGATGAACAGCGGGACCGCGATCTCGGCGCCGGTCTCGAGCGTCGCCGGCTTGGTGCCGCCGGTGGAGCGGTCACCCTGCATACCCGGCTCGGTGTAGGTGATCTCGAGGGTCACGGACGCAGGCAGCTCGATATACAGGGGTGCGCCGTCGTGTGTCGCAACGGTCGCGTCCTGGTTCTCCAGCATGTAGCTGGCAGCATCGCCGACCACGGCCTCGGAGACGTGGATCTGCTCGAAGGTGTCGCCGTCCATGAAGACGAAGTCTTCGCCGTCCTTGTACAGGTACTGCATCGTGCGCTTGTCGACGTTGGCCGTGTCGACCTTGGTCCCTGCGTTGAAGGTCTTGTCGACGACCTTGCCGGACAGCACCGCCTTGAGCTTGGTCCGGACGAAAGCCGGGCCCTTTCCGGGTTTGACGTGCTGGAACTCGACGACCGACCAGAGCTGGTTGCCGATGTTGAGGACCATGCCGTTCTTGAGGTCGTTGGTCGAAGCCACGCGAGAGTCACTTTCGTATGACGGACCGCTGGCTTGCGCAGGCTGGTGCGCGCAAGTCTGTGCTGCTGCCCGTAGGAGGTCTTCAATGGATTGCTGACCATTCTAGCCGCAGCGGCAACGACGACCCGACCGCGACGGGTGGGGGCCGAACCCCGCGGTGCGATGGTGGAACGAGACCGGGCGGGTCTACGGCACGCTCTCAGGCACCCGGACCGGCTCGTGGACCGCGGTCGGGTCCGCGGCCTGCTCGGGGTGCGGGCTCACTGCCGGCTCGGCGGGGGGGCCTTTCTTGATCTCTGGTCCCTCGTCATCCCCCAGCGCCACATCCATGCCCACCTTGTGCGTGCGAAGCCACAGCTCAAGTGCCGCCAGCGCGGCTTCGTCGGCGAGCGCGGCGTCGACCAGCGCTGACAGGTCCTGCACCTCACCTTGCGCGTTGACCAGCTGCCAGGGCGCAGCCCAGCTGAACCTGTAGCTCGCAGTCCCGGCTTCGATCGCAGCGGTGGCCAGGAAGGCAGTCACGAGCCGGCTCGCCATCTGCCGTTCGACCTCCAGGGGCGTGCCCTCGTCGAACAACGGACGCACCATCTCTTCGGCCAACCCGTACCGGATGATGTCCAGCTGGGTCGCAACCGACAGCGTGGGACCGAGCCCGCCCTCCTGGCCCAGCCGCACGAGCTTCCGGGCCTCCTCGCGCGCGGCGGCACGACCGGCCGCCGGGACAACCTCTTCCCAGGCGGCAGTGACGAGCTCCCGGTCCTGGAACATCCACTCATGGACGCGGCCGATCAACCGGTCGGGCTCGCGCAGCATGTCAAGCGCACGCCCGGACCTGTCCTGCGTGTTGTCCTCCGGCAGCGACGCGACAGCTGAGAGCCGGTCGGCCAGAGACGGATGGGAGTTGTACGTCGGCCGAGGCTGCGCCGAGGGCGCACCGATGGCCTTGGCGAGCTGCGCCCGCCGGTCAGGGAACTCGAGAAACTCCGCGAAGCTGGCGAAGACGTCCGCCGGGCGCCGCTGCACTGCCACTGCCGGCTCGAGATACCCGTCCACAAATGCATCCCAGCCCTTGCTCAGAACGGCCACCTCACGCAGGGCGGCAGACGTCGCGCCGTTGCCCACGAGATTGGCACTGCGGGTGTCTTCATCCAGCTCGTGTCTGCGGATGACGGGGTCGGAGACCGCGGCGTACATGCGGCCGAACCGCCCGACGATCCTGCCAGCTCTGGAGTCCTCACCCACCAGGTCAAGGACCCGTCCGATGACCTTCCTGCAACGGTGGATGACCCGGGCAGAGGAGGTGGGTCCCC
>DATCQG010000008.1:0-8269 GCA_036569625.1 Dermatophilaceae bacterium
GCGAGGTTCGTCATGGTCAGGGTCACCGCGCTCGTGTCGGTCGTGACGGTGTTGCCGGCGGCTCCTGCTGTCACTGTCACGCTGGTGCTGGTGGTCGCGCCCAGCGATCCGTCGCTGGCCGTCAGCGTGTAGGTGCCGGCCTTGTCAATCGTGCATCCGGCAAAAGCTCGCGATCCCGAGCCTGGCCACCTCGGGGTTCGAATCGCACCTCAGGGTGGCGCCGGCGAGGTTCGTCATGGTCAGGGTCACCGAGCTCGTGTCCGTGGTGACGGTGTTGCCGGCGCTGTCCTGCACGGTGACGATGGGCTGGGTGGCGAACGCGATGCCGCTGGTGGTGGCGGGGCTCGGCGCGGTGGTGAAGGCCAGCTTGGCAGCTGTCCGGACGATGACGGGGGTGAGCGGTGGGCTCCCCTTGCGGATCGCGGCGGCGGCTCCGCTCGAGATGGCCCGGGTGGGGGTCGCAGCGGCTGTTGGCTGCGCAGCAAGGGTGCCTGGGGCATTGATCGCGTCGATGACTGTCCCGCTGGTGGGGCTGAACCGCTGCTGCCAGTGGAGCACCGTCGCAAGGTAGGCAGTTGAGTGGTTGTAGGACAGGATCGCCGATCGCAGTCCCGAGGTAAGCGCGAGGTCGCGACCCCCCGCGCACAGGTAGCCGGCGGCGGAGGCTGTCGCGTCGTAGACGTTCTGAGGGTCGGCCCGCCCGTCCCCGTCACCGTCGATCCCGAACATCGCCCAAGTGCCGGGAATGAACTGCATCGGGCCGACGGCGCGGTCCCAGCGAGAGTTTCCGTCCAGCCGCCCGCCGTCGGTGTCACGGATCGCGGCGGTGCCCGCGCCATCAAGCACCGGCCCCAGCACCGGCGGCACCGCGCGGTGCGCGGCGTCGATCGAGCGTCCGGCCAGCGACCCCGATTCCACCTGCCCGATCGCGGCGAGCAGGCTGACGGGGAGATCGCACGCCGGGGGCGAGCCGGCGACAGCTTGGCGGTAGGCGGCGAGCAGAACCTCAGGGACCGACCACGGGCTCGACGTCGTCAGCACTTGGCGACTGCCGGCAGCGCCTGCCGGTGTCGGGGGAGTTGCGGGGGGCACAGGGTCTGGCACCGGCACTTCGGTGACGGATGCCGGCGGCTCGTCGACGGGCCTCGGCGTGGCTGTCGCCAACGTCGCTGCACGTGCCCCGCCTACACCTTGCGGTGGGGTGCCGGGCAGAACGGAACCCACCAGCAGAACGAGCACCGCTGCGATCGACGGCGCCGGCCTGAACAGCCGGTGGGGTCGCACGATGCGCGACGTTCGGAGCCTTATTTCAGGTTCCGCGAGAGGGCTCCGACCCTCTGGTCGACCTTTTCGCCGGCGCGCTCGCCAGCCGATGACGGCTCCTCGCCGATCTGAGTGATACCCACCCGCCCTCCGCCTCGGCACGTCGAAGCCGCCGGAGCCAAGGTACGAGGACCCACAGCGCGAGTGCCGCGAGCGCGATACCCAGAAGGACGACGGCCGCCATGTCTAGGATGCCACGAATCGGCGCCGTGGACACGACCGCTTTTCCGACTTGTCCCTGTGCGCCGCCGACATTCCACGAGAAGCTCCGCGTCGCATCGGGAAGCCCGCCGCGTCGGACCACGACCTGCACGGCGATCGGGCCGGAGTCGACCAGTCGGGTTGCGACCGACCACTTGCCGTTGCTCAGCTGCGCGGCTCTTTGCGGTTCGCCGCGACCTGAGGGATCGAGGAGGGACACCAGGACCTCGCGGACCGGCTCCAGAGCTGGCCGGCGGGTGTCGTAGACCCCGATCAGGACGGCGCTGGGGCCGGGCTGGTTGGGGCTGATCGACACCTCTTCCTGGAGGTCGACGACGGCGCCGTCCACGATTGTGCTCGCTGGCGGCGTGGCGGTCTGAACCAGTTGCGGTTCCATCGCCGGCTGGGCGCTCGTGAGCACCCCCGCCAGGGCCAGTATCCCCATGGCGGCGACTGCTTCCGACATGACGGCCCCGGGACAGGTGTTCTCGTGGGACATCACCAAGCTCGCCGGCCCGGTCAAGGGCAAGTACTTCGACGCGTACGTGATGATCGACATCTACTCCCGGTACATCGTCGGGGCCGTGGTCCACGCCCACGAGTCGGGCCCGTTGGCGGTGGAGATGATGAAGGAGATCTTCGGTATCCACGGCGTCCCGCAGGTCGTCCACGCCCGTGGCACGTCGATGACCTCCAAGACGGTCGCGGCGCTCCTGTCGGACCTGGAGGTCACCAGGTCACACTCACGCCCGAAAGTCTCAAACGACAACCCATACTCCGAGGCATGGTTCAAGACCTTGAAGTACGCCCCGACCTTCCCGGAACGCTTCGGCGCCCTGGCCGATGCGCGAGGCTTCTTGGCCGATTTTGTGCAGTGGTACAACCACGAACACAGGCACACCGGGATTGGCCTGCACAGTCCCGCCGACGTCCATTACGGCCTGGCAGCAGCCAAAGCCACCGACCGCTTCGCCACCCTGGCCGTCGCCAGAGCAGCGAACCCGGAACGCTTCAGCACCTCGACCCCACCCAAAATCCTTCAACTACCAGCCTCGGCCTGGATCAACCCACCACTACCAGTTCAACCAGCCGCTTAACTCCCCTTGGCCTCAACCGCCTTGACAAATACCGGCAACACAAGTACCGCACGTCCGTGGTTGACCCGACGAGCCATGACGACCTCCACTGAGTAGACCTTTTGACGAGTGTTGTCCACCGAATTCGCTGCCTCGGTCCAGCGAACGGCCCCCTCACACAACGTTCATCCAGGGCCATGTGGGTGTCATCGACCGTCACCCGATGCTCATGAACGGTGAGGTGGCGGTCATCCTTCTGTCATCTGGCTCGGCGTCGCGATACCACGAGACACCACGTTCGTCACGATCTGGTGTGAGGTGGGCGTGTTGCAGGGTCCCTATGCCTGTATGCACCCAAATAAACGAGATTGTCGTGGCACGTCATGGTCCGTTCGGGCTAGAGCCGCCGTAGCCACGTTGGGTTGACTTACCTACCGAATGGGCCATTAACGAAGGATGTCCTTACCAAGTCTTTACTTCCGGCAGTACATTTCGTTTCGTGGGCGGCTGGGGCTGCCTTCGTGAAAGTCAGGGGTTGAAGATGAGCCTTCTCAGTAGTCTGGCGAACGGACCAGGTCGGATACCAGCGTCGCGCCGACACCTCGGATCCCGTTCTCGCGATGCGTCGTGCAACGCTGAATGGGCGTGGTGAACCGTGGCCCTCTTGCTCGTGGTGGACGACGAGGCCCGGATCCGCACGGTCCTGAACCGGTCACTTTCGGCCCAAGGCCACACAGTCCGTGAGGCCGCTGACGGTCAGGCTGCGCTGGACGAGCTCGACTCCCGCGATGTGGATCTGGTCCTCCTCGACCTCGCCATGCCGCGGCGGGGTGGGCTCGAGGTCCTCAGCGCGCTGAAGGATCGTGAGTCCAGCCCGCCTGTGATCGTGCTGACGGCGGTCACCGAGATCTCCGCCCGGATCCAGGCGCTCGACCGGGGCGCGGTGGACGTTGTGGCCAAACCCTTTTCCACGATGGAGCTGTCCGCACGCATCCGCCGGCACCTGCACCTGGAGACGTCGCTGCCGGTCGGCGAGCGGCGCTACCTCGAGGCAGGAGGCGTTCAGCTCGACCTGCACCGACGTCGGGCCGTCACCGCCGAGGGACCAGTAAGCCTGACCGGGCGCGAGTTCGCCCTCCTGGCCCATCTCATGCGGCGCAGCAACGACGTCTGCTCCCGCGAGGAGCTTCTCCACGACATCTGGGACCTGGACTTCGACCCCGGCAGCAACGTCGTCGACGTGTGCGTGGGCCGGCTGCGCTCGAAGCTTCAGCCCACTCCTCCGATCGAGACGGTGCGCGGTGCTGGCTACTGCTTCTACGACGAGTGAAATCGCCCCTCTGACGGGCTGGACCGACACCATCTCGTTCGGTCGCCGTCAACTGGTCCTTGCCTGGACGGTGTGGGCCCTGGTTTGCGTGGTCGTCATGTTCATGCGGCCTACCGAACAGACCATCCCCTACCACCTGGGCTGGGCTGGCTTCGCGCTCGCCTTTGGGCTCGGCACCTGGAGCAGATTCCAGGCGATTACGGCCTTGGCTTGGTACACGTTGGCGACAGGCGCAGCTCTCGAAAACAGCTGGATGACGGGTCGTATCGGCTGGGACGAGACCAGCGAGATCCCGCTGATGTTCCTGCTCGCATTGCTGATGGTGTGGCACGTCCGGCGCCGACAGGCCGCGCTGGCCCACGTGACCCGGCTGGCCGAACGTGAGGTCCAGGCCTGTCTCGACCGTGAACAGCTGATGCGCCTGACATCCCACGAGCTGCGCACCCCGCTGACCATCGCCAGGGGCTACATCGAGCTCTTGCAGACTCGCTCCGCGGAGCTGGAGAACCAGCAGGACCTTTCAGTGGTGGGCGATGAGCTCGAGCGACTCTCGCGGGTCAGTGATCGGCTGATCCGGATGATCCGGCTGCAGGACGATGCGACCAGCGAGATAGTCGACATCGACCAGGTGATGGCGCAGGCGGTCGAGCGCTGGCAGGTGGTTGCGGACCGCCGATGGCTGCTGGACGCCGAGGCCGGTTTCATCATGGGTTCGACGGAGCGGCTGCGCACCGGCCTCGACACATTGGTGGAGAATGCGATTCGCTATACCTCCGCGGGTGACACGATCCGGCTGGTCGGGTCTCGCCACCTCGGGCATGTCGTCGTAGGGGTGTTCGACACCGGCGTCGGTCTCACCGACCACCAGGTCATCGCCATCAACGCCGGCGAGCAGTCGCCGCCGTCCGTAACGAGGGCGGGAACGGCGGCGGAAACGGACCCGGCCGCTGAGCCGGACATGGGGACGGACACCGGTGACAGTCTCGCGGGAACTGGCCTCGGTCTGAGCATCGTGCGCACGCTCGCCCACTCACGAGGTGGCACATTGCACGCGTCGCAGGTGGTTGGTGGCGGCACTGCGATGATCCTCACTTTCCCCCTTGGCCCATCGGCTGCCTACGGGGCCTTTGCGCCGCGCGAATCCGATGCCGTGCCCGCCGAGTCGGCGCTGCCCGCAGAGTGGCTTGCGGGCGGGATGCTCGGAGTGCCCGGCGTCGCAGAGGGCTGAGGCGCCCGCGTCCGAGCCCGTTTCGCTGAGCGATCCCCCGCTGCATCAACGTCCCCCCGCTTGTCGGCATCTCGCTCTTGATGCCCGGCGAATTGGCCGGAGCGCGTCTGGGTAGGCTGTCCCGCGTGTCCCCATACCTGACTGTTGCTGGAGCCGTCCTCGCCGGCGGTTTTCTCTTTCTCGCAGCCATGGTGGCCGGCCGGTTGTTCGCGCCGCAGGCGCCGACGACTGCAAAGCTCAAGACCTACGAGTGCGGTGTTGACCCGGTTGGCCAAGGATGGGCGCAGACCAATGTGCGCTACTTCCTCTTCGCCTTTCTCTACCTGATCTTCGCCGTCGACGCGGTCTTCCTCTTTCCTTGGGCCACGGTGATCCGCAGCGCCGATCTCGCCATGGCCTCCCTGGCCGAGATGGGCATCTTCATCGGTGTGCTCCTCGTCGGTCTGGCCCACGCCGCCCGGCGAGGGCTGCTCCGGTGGATCTGATGACCGTGGATCTGCTGACGTCGAACGCCGTGGAGAACCTGTGACCGTGCAGCTGCCCATGCCTCGCGTGGGGCCGGTCACCGGCGACGCGCCCCGCCCGATCAAGGTCGTTCTCAACTGGGGCCGTCGCTACAGCCTCTGGGTGTTCAACTTCGGACTCGCCTGCTGCGCCATCGAGTTCATCGCCGCGTCCATGGCACGGCACGACTTCATCCGGCTCGGCGTCATCCCCTTCGCGCCCAGCCCGCGCCAGGCCGACCTCATGGTCGTCTCGGGCACGGTCACGGACAAGATGGCCCCGGTGATCCGCAGGCTTTACGACCAGATGCCAGAGCCCAAGTACGTCATCTCGTTCGGCGCGTGCGCCAACAGCGGTGGACCCTACTGGGACTCGTACTGCGTGACGAAGGGTGCCGACCAGCTCTTCCCGGTCGATGTCTATGTGCCGGGCTGCCCGCCGAGGCCCGAGGCTCTTCTGCAGGGCATCGTCCACCTGCAGGAGAAGATCGCCTCAGAATCGTTGTCCAACAAGGCCATTCGTGCAAAGTATGCCGGGTCGCGCCATGCCGCGGCGGGCGAGGTCACCCGTGCCTTGCTGACACGGCCAGAGTCAACACCTTCAACGGTGACCGGTCGCGATACCGGTGGAGAGCTGTCGTGAACGAGACCCCCTGCCGCGACGTTCCCCTGCCCGAATGGACTGCCGCGCTCACGTCGGCCCGCGATGAGGGTTTTGACTTCTTTGACTGGCTGACCGCGGTTGATGAGACAGACGTTGAGGAGAACCCGGGCTTCGACCTGGTCTGCCACCTGATGAACAGCTCAACCGGAAGGGGTGCGCTGGCACGTGTCCTCGTGCGCACCCGGGTCCCGATCGGTCAGGCCGCAGGCAGTGCGACGGGTGTGTGGGCCGGTGCGGCGTGGCACGAACGCGAGACCCACGAGATGTTCGGCATCGACTTCGACGGATTCGACGATGGAAGCGGCCTGGGTCTGCGACCGCTCCTGCTGCCCAACGGTTTTGACGGCACCCCTTTACGCAAGTCCTTCGTCCTGGCGTCACGTGCGAGCAAGGCGTGGCCCGGGGCCAAGGAGCCGGGCGAAGGCAGTGGCGAGGGTGGTCCGCCAGCCGAAGGGTCTCATCCGGCCAAGCCCGGCCGTCGCAAGGTCGCACCCCCCGGTGTACCTGACACCACCTGGGGACCCCGGTGAACTCAGGGCTCGAGCTGGTGCTGCGCTTGGTGATCCTGCTGCTCGCCTTCGTCGTGATGTCCTTGGTAGTCGGCCAGACCGAGCACAAGGTGATGGCGCACATGCAGGGCCGGCTGGGTCCGATGTATGCCGGCGGGTACCACGGCTGGGCACAGCTGGTCGCCGACGCCGTGAAGTTCGTCCAGAAAGAGGACGTCACCCCGCGTGACGCCGACAAGTGGGTGTTCAAGCTGGCACCCGCCATCGCGCTGGCTCCGTACCTCGTTGCCTTTTCTGTCATTCCGCTCTCCTCGTCACTCGTCGCCGCGGACGTCGGCGCCGGCGTGCTGTTCGTTCTGGCGGCCAGCGCTGTCGGCATCATGGGCGTCCTGATGGCCGGCTGGGCGAGCGCCAACAAGTACTCGCTGCTCGGTGGCATGCGAGCCGCGGCACAGCTGCTCAGCTACGAGCTGCCCATGGTCCTGGCTGCGGCGTCCGTCGCCCTGGCGGCGGGGACGTTGAACCTGACCGGCATCGTGAACGCCTGGAACCCGATCTGGTTGCTCTGGCAGCTCCCAGGCGCGCTGGTCTTCTTGATCGCCGCCCTCGCCGAGCTCAAGCGGACCCCCTTTGACATGCCGGTCGCCGAGCCCGAGATCGTGATGGGACCTCTGACTGAGTACTCCGGGCTGCGGTTCGCATTCTTCATGCTCTCCGAGTACGCCGGCATCGTCGTGATGTCCTTGTTGTTCACCGTGCTCTTCCTGGGTGGGTGGCACGGTCCTTTCTCCGACTCACTGGGCCCGCTGTGGACGCTCTTCAAGAGCGCGATCATGTCCGTGGTGATCATCTGGCTGCGAGTGTCCTGGCCGCGCGTTCGCGAGGACCAGCTTCAGCGTCTCGCATGGCTCGTTCTCGTCCCCGTCGCGCTGGCGCAGCTGGCCCTGACCGCAGTATGGGTGGTGTTGAGCTCACGATGACCGATCACCAGCATTCACAAGGACTCCCGCCCAAGACCAGTGGCGGCCTCATACCCGGCCTGATCAAGGGACTGGTCATGACGGCCAAGACTGCGGCCAGGCCGAGTCACACGGCTGAGTACCCCGACGTGCAGCCCCAGCTGCCGCCTCGCACCCGGGGCGTCATTGCCCTGCTCGAGGAGAACTGCACCAGCTGCATGTTGTGCTCGCGCGAGTGCCCGGACTGGTGCATCTACATCGACTCCCACAAGGAGACGCTTCCGGCAACCACCGAGGGTGGCCGTGAGCGCCAGCGCAACGTGCTGGACCGCTTTGCGATCGACTTCTCGTTGTGCATGTACTGCGGTATCTGCATCGAGGTCTGCCCGTTCGACGCCCTGCACTGGAGCCCCGAGTTCGAGTATGCCGAGTTCGACATCCTTGACCTGATCCACGAGAAAGAGCGGCTCGGGCAG
>DATCQG010000009.1:0-3501 GCA_036569625.1 Dermatophilaceae bacterium
GGCGGCTTGGCCCAGGCAGGTCGCGGGGTCGGCCTGCGCGCGCAGAAGCGTGGTCGCCGATCGGGGCGCGTCGTCGCGGGCGAGCATCCCCTCGAGCAGGTCGGTGGGCGTCAGCGGGCGGACCGTCTCGGGCCGTATGACACTGTGCGGGTCGCCGTCCCCGACGACCTGCAGGTAGATGTGGTTGCCCAGGGCGCCGCGGGTCATCATCGTGTAGAGCTGCTGGCGGGTCTCCTGGCCGCTGGCCAGCGCGTGCATCGTGTCCACCGAGACGCCTTGGGCGGTATGCACTGTGGTGGCGTACCCGAGCTCGGTGAAGGCCTGGACGTATTCGGCGGGCAGGCGCACCGTGCGCCCGGACTGGGTGTGCGCGACGGTGAGGTCGCCGGCATCGTGGATGCCCAGCACCATCCAACGGTCGCCGTTCTTGACCCAGTCCGTGGAGGAGGTGCGCAGCGCGCGGTCGTTGGAGCGGGTGATGATCAGCTCGCCGATGCTGGCATCGTTCCCGTCAGCGAGTCGTGCGGTGGGCAGCGCCGGTCCGGCCGGTATACCCGCTGGCCCTTGTTCTTGCCCGAGCCGGTGAGCGCGAGCCCGCTGGTTCAGCTCGCTGACCAGCTCGCGGGTGGGGGCGAGCATGATCGAGTCCAGGCCCTGTCCCCGGTCGGCCTGCCAGGCGGTGAAGACGTCCTCGGTCATGGTGGCCATGTCCCCGACGTGCACCCGCCCGGAGTCCAGGTAGAACCCGAGGGCCTCGCTCTGTCCCTCGCGCAGCGCGAGCGACGCGGCGCCCTCGGCTGGGTCGGCGAACCGCAGCAGCTCACCGAGGCGGGTCGCGCCATGGGTGGCCTGTATGTCGCGTAGCACCCCACCGGCGCCGATCGCCGCGAGCTGCTGGTCATCTCCGATGAGCCGGACGCTGCCGCCGCGACCCACGACGAACTCCACGGCCGCGTCCAGGGAGAGGGTGTCGGCCATCCCGGCCTCGTCGATCACCACGAGCGTCGAGGGGCCGATCTCCCTTGCCCATTGCGGCAGGTCCCCGCGGGTCAGCGACCAGGTGAGCTTGGCCAGGGTGTCGGTGCTGGTATTGATCTGCTCGCGCAGCGCCGCGGCCGCCGCCGCCGACGGGGCCAGACCCACGACGGTGCCGCCGCCCTCGGTCCACGCGCCGGCCAGTGCGCGCATCGCTGTGGTCTTGCCGGCGCCGGCGGGGGCGATCGCCAGCTGCAGCCGGGCACCGGAGGTGGCCATCGTGCGGACCAGCGCTGCCTGCCCGGCGTTGAGGGTAACCCCGTTGGCGGTGGACTCCAGCAGAGCCATGTCGACCGCAGACTCGGTGACGGCGTGCCCGTCGACGCGCCCGGCCATGGCCACCAGGTGCTGTTCGGCGGCCATGACCCTGGCCGAGGTGAACAGCTGCGCGCCGGCGATGGTGTAGACGCTGGACCCGTCCGCGCGGCGCAGCAGGTCGGGTTCGACGATGCCCGGCTCGGGCCGGGCCAGTGACACCGAGCGACTGTCCAGGACCTCGCCGACGAGCAGGTCGACGAGCCGGTCGACCTGCCCGGTGGGCACCTCGGCACCCCGGACCTGACGTTGCGCCTCGGCGCGTACGTGCCAGGTTTGCCAAGTCGACCGGCGCTCTTCCATCGCCGCCAGCACCCGCGCGGACGCGTCGGCAACCCAGGCGGAGTCCACGATCGCGCCCGGCGCCACACTGGGGGACAGGGCCCGGGAGATCATTGCCGCGACGTTCTTCGGTCCGCCGAGGACTTCGACGGCCTGTGCCTGCCAGGTCTGTCGCTGCTCGGCCAGGGTGCGCGGCTCGTGCTTGGCTTCCCGGGTCGCCAGGGTGGCCTGCTGGGCCAGTTTCAAGGACTCGACTGGCGTCGGCGGACGCCCGTGGGCGGCTTGGAAGTCGGCGGCCAGTTCGCTGTGGCAAACCTGGATGGCGGCCCGCCGGGCGGACCACCGCTGGTTCAGGGCGGGGTCGACGTCGACGACCTCGCGCACCGGACGTTTGCGCGGATCTGGGTTCGCACGCTCGGCGAAACGCAGCCCCAGCCCGTCGTGAAGGCGTCGCTCCAGAGAGGTGTTGTACGTCTCGGACGCAGGCACATTGGCCTTGAAGAGCACGCGCCCGTCGATGCTCAGCCAGCGCCCGTCCCTGGTCTGGACCTTGTTCGCGACCGCGACATGGGTATGCAGATCGGGGTCACCAGCCCGGGAGTCCCGATGGGTGAAAGCCGTCGCCACCATCCCCTGGACGTCGACCTGGCGGACCCCATTGGTGCCCTCCCGGGTGAACAGGGCGTGGGCTTCGATGAAGGCCAGGGCATCTTTCACGGCGCCCTGATGGGCCGACTCGATCCGGGCAGCCACCTGCGGGTCGGCCACCGCCCACAGCGTCGAGACCGACTTCACCGGCGAGAACGTCAGATCGAACCCCGCGACCGCCGCAGTCTTGGGTCGGGAGTGCCTGGCGATCAGCCCGGCCAGCTCACGCGCATCCTGCGGCTGCCGGCCGTGCTCGGCGACGAAGAACTCGCGGGCCACCTCGGTGCGAACCTGGGCACGCTGATCGGCCGGCACGGGCCAGTCACCAGGTAGGCCGGCGGCCTCGTTGACCCCGGCAATCCGCCTGGCCACCTCCAACCGGAACGCGCTCACATCACCGGAGAACACCTTGAACGGCACCCCCAGCCGGGACACGCCCTGGTAGTCCCTGTCCGTCAGCCCCGGCCCCTGCAACTGCTCGCGCCGCTGGGCAGCCAGCGGGTGGTGCCCGGACCCGAACAGTGCCTGCATTTGCTCGGCGGTCACCTCATCCCCGGCCTCCAGCCCGTCGATGCCGGCTATCCCTGAGCCGATCCATTGGCCCGGTGTCTCGCCACGCTCGGCGTAGTAGCTGGCCAGCCCGGTGTGGCCTTTGTCTGTTGCGTCCTGGGCCGCGACCTGACGGGTCAGGTAGTCATACCCCGACCCCGCCGTCAGCTTGTGGATGCTCATCGTCACGCACCCCTAAGGGGATCTGCTGCGCTTAAAGGTCAGTAGTTGATAGTTCAATTACCGAGAATGGCATGAGGTGTGTGTGCCATCGCGTTCGGCCTTTTGTTGGGGTGCGTCGGTGGTGAGGTTGTTCGGGTTCGGTGACCGCTGACAGTGGTCGGGTCGCCTTAGGGAGGTATGACGGTTCGGAGCGACGGGAGGGTGACGTGATGGGTCATCAGTCGATCAGACAGGAGGCTCGGCGGGCGGCGCTGGATGTGCAGTCCAAGAGGCGGCGGGAGCGTGCCGAGCGCGAGAAGCGGCTGGAGTATCTGGCGGTGCGGGTGCTGGTCGCCATCCGTGAACGGGATGCGGCCGTGGTTGAAGCTGACCGCCGAGCAGGGAAGGCACTACGCGAGATGACCGAGGACGAAGGGCTGTCGGTCCGTGAGGCGATCGAGTGGTGCGGAGGCGAGATCACTTTGCGCGAGGCGACGCGGCTGCGTCGGC
>DATCQG010000010.1:0-10356 GCA_036569625.1 Dermatophilaceae bacterium
GGGTCACGCACGTCGTCCAACCGCACGCCGCTCATGGCTGGCAACTGGAAGATGAACCTGGACCATCTCCAGGGCACCCACCTCGTCCAGAAGCTTGACTGGACCCTGCGCGATGCCAAGCACGACTACAGCGCGGTGGAGGTCGCCGTCCTGGTCCCGTTCACCGACCTGCGCAGCGTGCAGACCCTGATCGAGGGCGACAAGCTGTTCCTCAAGCACGGGGCGCAGGACCTTTCGGTGCACGACTCCGGCGCCTACACAGGCGAGATCTCGGGAGCCTTCCTGTCCAAGCTCGGCTGCGCCTACGTCGTGGTCGGCCACAGTGAGCGCAGGCAGTACCACGCCGAGGACGACGTCGTTGTTGCGGCCAAGGTCAAGGCGGCATACAGGCACGGCCTGACCCCGATCCTGTGCTGTGGCGAGGGTCTCGAGGTGCGCAAGGAGGGTCGTCAGGTCGAACACGTGCTGGCGCAGATCGATGCAGCCCTCGACGGCGTCACCCACGCCCAGGTGCGCTCCATCGTCATCGCCTACGAGCCGATCTGGGCCATCGGGACAGGTGAGGTGGCGACCCCGGCGGACGCGCAGGAGGTCTGTTCGGCGATCCGCACGAGGCTGGCCGAGCTGTACTCCGGCGATACCGCCGACGGCATCCGCATCCTGTACGGCGGTTCGGTCAAGGCCAGCAACGTGGCCGAGATCATGGCTCAGACCGACGTGGACGGGGCGCTGGTCGGGGGGGCTTCGATCGTGGCGGAGGAGTTCGTGTCGATCTGCCGCTACCGCGATCACATCAGCGCCAGCTGAGCACGCAGCAGCAGCGTCTGACCGGAGTGGTTCGGCTCGCCGGCTGAGCCTGCAGCCCAGCGATGGGCCGACGTCATGCGGCATCGGCCGTATGTCGGGGCGGGCGGACGAGCGTCGTCAGGTAGTGTTTGTCCTTGGCCGTGCTTGGCGCGACCGGACTGACGTCGAACGAGATTGGGTCTAACTTTCGTGAATGCCGTGAAGATCGGGCTTCAGGTCGTGCTCGTCCTGGGTGGCCTGTTGCTCACCCTGTTGGTCCTGCTGCACAAGGGCAAGGGCGGTGGACTCTCCGACATGTTCGGCGGAGGCATGTCCACGACGATGAGCGGGTCCTCGGTGGCAGAGCGCAACCTCGACCGGTTCACCGTTGCCCTGGGCCTGGTGTGGGGAGCCAGCATCATCGGTCTCGGGCTCATCGAGCGCTTCTCCAGCTAGTCCCGCGCCCGTCCGCGTCGCCGGGCTGACCTGAACTCCAAGGAGCAACATCGTGGCAAGTGGCAACGCGATCCGGGGCAGCCGAGTCGGCGCCGGCCCCATGGGCGAGGCCGAGCGTGGCGACGCCGCGCCTCGCGTGCACATCTCCTACTGGTGCACCAACGGTCACCAGACGCGTCCGAGCTTTGCCCAGGAGCCCGGTTTGGCCGTTCCCGAGACCTGGGACTGCCCGCGCTGCGGTCTTCCGGCCGGTCAGGACGAGGCCAACCCGCCTGCCGCCAACCATGTCGCGCCCTACAAGACCCACCTTGCCTATGTGAAGGAACGCCGTAGCGAGACCGATGGCCAGGCGATCCTCGATGAGGCGCTCAAGACCCTGCGCGACCGGGGACTGATCCGCTAGCCCGACCGCCTTGGCTGGCTTGGGTGGTAGCCGGGTATCACTTGTGGGACCTTCATCCGTGCCATCGGCGATACCGCGATGGCACCGTGCGCGTGCTTACCGGATTCTCGGGTCAGGGGCTGGCCAGCCGGATCAGCGCTTTGGGCACGTGGGCGGCCGCGTCCCGGTCCAGGAGCCACGTCGTGGACCGGCTGCCGGCCACACCCGCTGCCGGCGCCTGAAGCGGACCGGCCCCCGACAGGGCGAGTCCGACCGCGTTGGCCTTGTCCGCTCCCGAGACGAGGAACCAGACGTCGCGGGCAGCGCAGAGGCTCGGGAACGTCAGGGACACCCGTGTTGGTGGCGGTTTGGGCGCGCCACGAACGCCGATCACCGAGGTGTCGCGCTCGTGCAGGGCCGGGTGTTCGGGGAACAGTGATGCCACGTGTGCATCCGGGCCGACGCCGAGCATCAGGACATCGAACGCGGGCACGTCGTGGCCGCTCGGAGCAGCCGCGCCGAGCTCCTTGGCATAGCGCGCGGCCGCTGCGTCAACGTCGGCTCCGGCAGGTCCGTCGGACGCCGGCATGGCGTGAACCCGCGCTGGGTCCAGAGGGACGGCATCCAGCAGCGACGCGCGCGCCTGCGTCTCGTTTCGCTCCGGGTCCCCGGCAGGCAGGAAACGCTCATCACCCCACCAGACATTCAGCCGTGGCCAGTCGATCGCGTCCTTGGCCGGGTTCTGGCCGAGCGAGACCAGCAGGGCCGAACCCATCGAGCCTCCCGTGAGGACGATGTCGGCCTGTCCCCGGGAGGACTGGGCCTCAACGATGGCCGTGACCAGACGAGCGGCGGCCGCGTCGGCCAGGAACTGCCTGTCGCGATGGATGACCACTACGGGCCCGCGGCTCACGATGGGCTCTTTCGCGCTCGGGCGTCGCACTTGGCCACACCTTTGGTCAAGGTGTCGGCGTAGGTCTCATCAGGGTCCAGCCGGCGCAGCTCTTCTGCGAGGCAGTCGGCAAGCGGTCTCCGGCTGAGGCTGATCCGGCGGACCGGTTGGCCTGTTTGGGTCAGCGTCGCCACGGCGCCATCAGGGCGCGTGAAGGCGATGCTGTCGGTGCGGCGCTCGAGCCGCACGCTCACCATGCCGGTGCCCGCGCGGGTGCGGGCCCGTGTCACGGGACAGTTGAGCGCCTGTGCCAGCCACCCGGCAAACAGGTCCGTGGAGGGCGAGTCGCTTGCGCCGGTGACCGTTGCCTTCACGACCGGCTCGTATGGCGGCTGGTCGAGGGCCGCTGCCAGCAGGCCACGCCACAAGGTGATGCGGGTCCAGGCCAGATCGGTGTCCCCGGGCTGATAGGTGTCTGCACGGCGCTTGAGCTCGGTCCGTGGACTGCGCGCCTCTGCGGCGTCGGTGATCCTTCGCTGGGCCATCTGACCGATCGCCGATGAATAGACGTCCGGCGGAGCCGTCTTGGGCCACCATGCCACCACCGGGGAGTCGGGCAGCAGCATGGGAACCACCACGCTGTCGCCGTGTCCGGCCAGGGCGCCGTGCAGCCGTAGGACGATCACCTCGCTGGCCCCGGCGTCACCTCCCACCCGGATCTGGGCATCGAGCCGGTTGGCGCCTCGCTTGCTGCCCTGGACCAGGGCGATGATGCGACAGGGATGTTGGCGGCTGGCGTCGTTCGCGGCCTCGATCGCCTCGTCGGCCTGGGCCTCGTCGACGACGATCACCAGCGTGAGCACCCGCCCGAGGGTCATGGCGCCGACGTCGTTGCGCAGCTCGACCATCTTCTTGCTGACGGCGGCGGTGGTGGTGCTCGGAAGGTCGACGATCATGGCTTCCTCCAGGTGCGTCCGTCGCGGCGCATCATGTCGTCTGCGCTGTCCGGGCCCCACCCTCCTGAGGTGTAGGGGTCTGGTCGTCCCTGCTTGGACCAGAAGGCCTCGAGCGGGTCGAGGATCTGCCAGGCCAGCTCCACCTCCCGATGGCGTGGGAACAGTGGCGGGTCGCCCAGCAGGACATCGAGAATGAGCCGCTCGTAGGCTTCGGGGCTGGACTCTGTGAAGGACTTGCCGTAACCGAAGTCCATCGTGACGTCGCGGACCTCCATCGCGGTGCCCGGCACCTTGGAACCGAAACGCATCGTGATGCCCTCGTCGGGCTGGATGCGGATCACGATCGCGTTCTGCCCGAGCTCTTCGGTGGCGGTCTGGTCGAACGGAAGGTGCGGCGCGCGCTTGAAGACCACCGCGATCTCGGTGACCCGCTTGCCCAGGCGCTTGCCGGTGCGCAGGTAGAAGGGGACTCCGGCCCAGCGGCGCGTGTCGATCTCGAGCTTCACAGCGGCATAGGTCTCGGTGGTGGAGCTCGCGCTGACGCCATCTTCGTCGAGGTAGCCGATGACCTGCTCACCGCCCTGCCATCCCTGGGCGTACTGTCCGCGCGCGGTGGACCTGGCCAGGTCCTTGGGCAGCCGCACGGCCGAGAGGGCCTTTTCCTTCTCGGCTCGCAGGTCATTGGACAGGAAGGAGACCGGCTCCTCCATCGCTGTGAGGGCCAGGAGCTGGAGAAGATGGTTCTGGATGACGTCGCGCGCGGCGCCGATGCCGTCGTAGTACCCGGCGCGGCCCGCGATGCCGATGTCCTCGGCCATCGTGATCTGCACATGGTCGACGTAGTTGGCGTTCCAGACCGGCTCGAACATCTCGTTCGCGAAGCGCAGGGCCAGGAGGTTCTGGACCGTCTCCTTGCCAAGGTAGTGGTCGATCCGGAATACCGAGTCAGGGGGGAAGACCGCCTGGACGATCGAGTTCAGCTCACGGGCACTCTTGAGGTCGTGGCCGAACGGCTTCTCGATGACGACTCGCCGCCAGCTGGTCTCAGTGCCATGGCTCAAGCCGCTGCGATCGAGCTGCTCGCAGACGGTGGAGAAGAAGGCCGGCGGGACCGAGAGGTAGAAGGCGTGGTTGCCGCCGGTCCCACGATCGCGGTCGAGGTTCTGCACCGTCTCACGCAGCAGGTCGAAGGACACGGGATCATCGAATGTGCCTGGTACGAAACGGAATCCCTCTGCCAGGTTTCGCCATACGTTCTCGCGGAAGGGTGTGCGGGCGTGGGCGCGGACGGACTCGTGGACGATCTTGCTGAAGTCCTCGTCGGCCCAGTCACGGCGCGCGAACCCGACCAGACTGAAGCCCGGGGGCAAGAGACCGCGGTTGGCCAGGTCATAGATGGCCGGCATGATCTTCTTGCGCGCCAGGTCTCCGGTGACGCCGAACAGCACGAGGCCGCAGGGACCGGCGATACGCGGGAGCCGTTTGTCATGGGGGTCGCGCAGCGGGTTCTGTCCTCGGGCAACCCTTGTTGGGCTCATCTCTGCCCGTCCTCAGGGGAGGCGAGTCCAAGGGCGAGGGCGAGCTGGGCCATTCCGGTGTCGTGGTCGCTCAGATGCAACCGCAGGACCGGGCGGCCGTGGTCGGCGAGGACCTGTGCGTCGCCGCCGGCCTGCGCTGTGATGAAGTCGCCGAACGTGAAGTCTCGGCCGGGGATCGCCAGGTCTTCGTGAGGCGCCGTGGTGATCTGCAGATAGACGCCGGTGGCCGGGCCACCCTTGTGGTACTGGCCGGTCGAGTGGAGGAACCGGGGCCCCCAGCCGAACGTGGTGGGGCGCCCGGTGCGGGTCGCGACTGCTCGACGAGATCCTGCCAGCGATGCATCGGTGAGCCGGTCGAGATAGGCCATGATCGCAACGTAGCCATGCTGCGGATCAAGCTGCGCGAGCAGCGAGTCCAGAGCGCTGGCAACGGTGGTGGCCTCGCCGAGCCAGTCGCCTCCGAGAGCGCGCACCTCGATGGCGCCATCGGTGGATGCGGCCGGGTCCGGCGAGGCGTCGGTGGCTTCAAGCAGTCTTCGGGCGGCCTTCTTGGCGGCTTCGACATCGGGCTGGTCGAAGGGGTTGATGCCCAGGATCCGGCCGGCCACCGAGGTGGCGACCTCCCACAGCAGCAGCTGGGCGCCCAGTGACCCACTGACCTGGATCTCCGAACGTGACGGGTCCGCTGTGGTCGGGACAGGCCTTTCGGCGAGGTTGTCGTCGGCGTCGTCGACTGCGGCGTCATCACCTGCCACATCGGCCACGAGGCGAGCCACCGTGACGTCGGCGGCGGGGGAGACAACCTCAGGGTCCTGGTCGCTCTGGACCACGACTGGGAGCACCCCGACGCCGTTCTTGCCCGTGCTCTCGGCGATCAGCTGCTCCGCCCAGTCGGCGAATCCGGGGATCCCGGAACCGTCATCGACCAGGACGAGCTTGTCGCGCAGCGGGTCCGTGCCGGCCAGGACTGCGCCAAGGCGAAGTGCGGGGTTCGCCTCGTCGTCATCGGCCAGAAGGTCGGACACCGACTCGGCCTCGTCCAGCAGCTGCTCGAGGTCGACGCCGGCCAGCCCGCTTGGTACGAGGCCGAATGCGGTCAGAGCCGAGTAGCGCCCACCCACGAACGGGTCGGCGTTCACCACGCGATATCCGGCTGCCCGCGCCTCCTTGTCCAAGGGGCTGCCCGGGTCCGTGACGACGACGATGCGCTGGGTCGGGTCGATACCGGCGCGCCGGAACGCGTCCTCATAGGCGCGACGCTGGGAGTCGGTCTCGATCGTGGAGCCGGACTTGCTGGAAACCACAACCACGGCACGGTCGAGCCGGTCCCCAAGGGCGTTGCGCACCTGGTCAGGGTTGGAGGAGTCCAGCACGGTCAGCTCGACGCCCGCCGTGGCACAGATGACCTCCGGCGCCAGCGACGATCCGCCCATCCCGCACAGGACGACGTGGTCAACGCCTTGCTCAGCCAGATGGTCGCGCAAGGCGGCCACCTCTCCGACGAGGGGTCGTGAGGTTCGCCCGAGGCTGACCCAGGACAGGCGGATGGTGGACTCGGAGCGCGCTTCGGGCCCCCACAGCGTGGCGTCCTTGGCGAAGAGCCTGCTGGCGAAGCGGTCGGCGACCAGCCGTGGAACGTGCCGGGTCACGGCGTCGGCTGCCGGCCCGGAGGCGAGGACTCCCAGAGCCACCTCGGTCACTGCTCTGCCTTGGTGAGCTCGACCTGCACACCGGACAGCAGCTGCGCCCAGGACGCGTCGAACTTTTCGACGCCCTCGCGCTCGAGCAAAGCCGTGACGTCGGCATACGGGATGCCGAGGCGCTCCAGTGCGTCCAGCAGGTTCCGGGCTTCGTCATAGTGGCCGGTCACCTGGTCGCCGGCGATCTCGCCATGGTCCGCAACGGCGAGCATCGTCTTGGTGGGCATGGTGTTGACGGTGTTGGGGGCAACCAGGTCCACGACATACATCGTGTCCTTGTAGGCAGGGTCCTTGACCCCTGTCGATGCCCACAGCGGGCGCTGCTTGTGAGCGCCCTCGGCTTCCAGGTTTGCCCAGCGCGGGGTCGAGAAGACCTCTTCGTAGGCGTGGTAGGCCAGCCGTGCGTTGGCCACCCCCGCCTTGCCCCTGAGGGCCGCGGCCTCGTCGTTGCCCAGGGCATCGAGGCGTTTGTCGATCTCGGTGTCCATCCGGCTGACGAAGAAGGAGGCGACCGAATGGATCGCCGAGAGGTCCTTGCCCGCTTCGCGAGCCTGCTCGAGTCCGGTCAGGAAGGCGTTCATGACCCCGCGGTAACGGTCGAGGGAGAAGATCAGGGTCACATTGACGCTGATGCCCTCGGTCAGCGTCTGCGAGATGGCTGGCAGGCCCTCGACGGTGGCAGGGATCTTGATGTACGCGTTGGGACGACCGACGGCGGCATACAGCTCCTGTGCCCGCTCGACGGTCTTTGCAGTGTCGTGGGCGAGACGGGGCTCCACCTCGATGGACACCCGACCGTCCTGGCCATCGGTGGCCTCGTATACCGGGAGCATGATGTCGCAGGCGTTTCGGACGTCCTCGGTGGTGAGCGCGAAGGCCGCCTCGTCGACGGTCCTGCCCTCGGCGGCCAGCGCCTTGATCTGGTCGTCATAGGCATCGCCCTGGGAGAGCGCTGCGGCGAAGATCGAGGGGTTGGTGGTCACGCCGACGACACTGCTGGTGTCGATCAGCCTCTGGAGGCCGCCACTGGTGATCAACGGGCGGTTCAGGTCGTCCAGCCAGATGGACACGCCCTGCGCGGACAGCTCCTTGAGGCGATCGTGCATTGTGTCGTCGCTCATGTCAGTGACCTTCCGGCGGCCTGGATGGACTCGCGTGCTGCTGCCACCACGGCGGCAGGGGTGAAACCGAACTCACGGAACAGCGTGGCCGCATCGGCCGAGGCACCGTAATGGTCGATGGCGATGATGCGGCCGGCGTCTCCGACGACGTCGCGCCAGCCCATCGGGACGCCAGCCTCGACGCTCACCCGGGCTCTGACCTTCGGCGGGAGGACTTCGTCGCGATAGCCCTGGTCCTGGTCGTCGAACCACTCGCGGCACGGCATCGACACGACTCGGGTCGAAACGCCTTGGGACTCAAGGGTTTCACGTGCCGCAACCGCGAGGCTGACCTCGGAGCCGGTGGCGATGAGGATGACTGCCGGTCCGGAGGATGCCGAGCCGTCGACCAACACGTAGGCGCCCCTGGCCGTGCCCTCGGCGGACGCGAACGTGTCGCGATCCAGGGTCGGCATGGCCTGTCGCGAGAGGGCCAGACCTGCTGGATGGTCGTTGTGCTCCAGGATGGTGCGCCAGGCGACTGCGGTCTCGTTGGCATCTCCGGGACGCACGACGTCCAGACCGGGTATGGCGCGCAGCGAGGCCAGGTGCTCGATCGGCTGATGGGTCAGCCCGTCCTCACCCAGACCGATGGAGTCGTGGGTCCAGACGAACGTGACCGGCAGCCTCTGGATCGCGGCCAGCCGAACCGACGGGCGCATGTAGTCCGAGAAAATCAGGAAGGTGCCGCCATAGGCGCGCGTGAGCCCCTCGAGGGTGATGCCGTTGAGGATGCAGCCCATGCCGAACTCGCGGATGCCGAAGTGGAGGGTCCGGCCGTAGGGGCCGCCCTTCCACTCCTTCGTCTGTTTTCCAGCGGGGATGAAGCTGGTCGCGCCCTCCATCGTGGTGTTGTTGGACTCGGCCAGGTCTGCGGAACCACCCCAGAGCTCGGGCATGACGTCGGCCAGAGCGGCCAGAACCTTGCCGGAGGCCGCGCGGGTGGCGATCCCCTTGGGGTCGGCGGGGAACGTCGGGAAGGCGGAGGCGAACGCCGGCGGCAGGTCGTGCCTGACCAGCCGGTCCAGGAGTGCGGCGCCTTCGGCATGGGAGGCCCGCCAGTCGGCATACCCCTTGTCCCACTCGTTGTGCGCGGCCTTGCCCCGGACCATCACCTCACGGGTGTGGGTCAGGACGTCGTCCGAGACCTCGAAGGTCTGGGCCGGGTCGAAGCCGAGAAGAGTCTTGGTGGCGGCGATCTCCTCGTCGCCCAGTGCCGAGCCGTGGGACTTGCCGGAGTTCTGCTTCGTGGGGGCGGGCCAGGCGATCACGGTCCTGAGGATCACCAGCGTCGGTTTGTCGAGGTGCTCCTCGCCGCTCTCGATCGCGGACAGGAGGGCATCGACGTCCTCGACGTAGGTGCTGGCGCCTCCCTGGCTCCAGCTGCGCCGCCAGTCGACCGTGACCACGTGCCAGCCGTAGGCCTCGTAGCGCTTGCCCACATCCTCGGAGAACGAGATGTCGGTGTCGTCCTCGATGGAGATGTGGTTCTCGTCGTAGATCAGTGTCAGGTTGCCCAGCTCCTGATGCGCCGCAAGGGCGCTGGCCTCGTGCGAGACGCCCTCCATGATGTCGCCGTCAGAGGCGATCACGTAGATGTGATGGTCGAACGGGCTCTGTCCGGGTGCGGCGTCAGGGTCCAGCAGACCCCGCTGACGGCGTTGGGCGATGGCCATGCCCACAGCCGAGGCGAGCCCCGAGCCGAGCGGGCCGGTCGTGATCTCGACGCCCTTGGTGTGGTGGACCTCGGGGTGCCCCGGGGTGAGCGAGCCCCAGGTGCGCAGCGACCTCAGGTCGTCGAGCTCGAGACCGTAGCCGGAGAGGTACAGCTGGATGTACTGGGTCAGGCTCGAGTGGCCGCACGACAGCACGAACCGGTCACGGCCCAGCCACAGCGGATCGGCCGGGTCATGGCGCATGACGTTCTGGTAGAGCAGGTAGGCCAGTGGGGCCAGGCTCATGGCGGTGCCCGGGTGGCCGTTGCCCACCTTCTGGACGGCGTCCGCGGCCAGCAGCCGCACGGTGTCCACAGCTCGTACATCCAGGTCGGTCCATCCGGCGCGCGTGGCGACCGGAGCGGCCAGCGACGTGTCGCGGCTCCTCTTCATTGCGCCCTCTTCAACTTTGGTGGTGGTCTGGTCGGTCACGGACTTCTCGGCTCCTTCTTGCGGCATCGGTCAGGGATGGCGCACCCACGAATCTCACGCCAACCGCCCCGGCATCTGCGCCAGCATTGGTCACGACGGGTCGAGCCTATCGTCGGGAGTGAGGGGTTCGCACGAGTCCCGGGCACGCCGGTCGAGCCTCCGACCTGAGCCATGGCGCAGCGACGGCGGGCTCAGCGACGGCGCAGGCTCAGCACGCCAAAGGTCAGTGACACCGTGAGCAGGGATGCGCCGAGCATGTGGACCAGGACGAGCGCTTCGGGCAGGCCGGTGAGGTACTGCGTGTAGCCGACCGCCCCCTGCAACAGCGTGACGCCAAAG
>DATCQG010000011.1:0-26310 GCA_036569625.1 Dermatophilaceae bacterium
AACGACGGTCGGCCGGTGCGCGAGGTGGAGGGCGAGACATCGTCCGTGGCGAACACTGCGGGGTTGGTCTCTTCCACGGTGGTGGGCGCCATCCGCCAGATGGCCAGCCCGATGACGATGATCGTCGCAAGGATCGTCAGATAGCTGTAGGGCTGAAAGATGGTGAACTTCAGGGGGACCGTCTGGTGGGTCAATGAGTAGATGACATTGAGCTTGCTCTTCGGGTCGGTGTTGGCCAGCGCGATGGAGCTCGACAGCCCATTGGTCCACACCATGAAACCCATGTAGCCGGCCGCGACCATGTAGCCGAAGCTCACCTTGTGAAGCCGGGCAGCCACCTGGCGGGCCAGAAGGGCTCCCACGACCAGCCCCAGTCCCCAGTTGACGACAGAGGCAACAGCGGCGACCCCGAAGCAGAGCAAGGCGCCTTGCACCTGGTTGCGCGGCTTGCTGGCCAGCCACCCGAGACCACGCTTGATGATCGGGGCTTCGGCGAGCGTGTATCCGCTGACCAGGATGAGAATCATCTGCATGGCGAAGGTGAAGATGTTGTTGGTGCCCCAGACACCCTGGTACCAGCCATCGACAATGCCGCCCGCCCCAGCCCCCGGCACCAGGATGAAGATGAGCACCACGACGATCAGGGTCAGGATGACGGCAAACAGGTAAGGGTCGGGCATGAGGCGTTCGACGTAGTGGACGCAGGCGTCCGTGAACCACCGCATGGGCGTCTTGCGCACCGCGCGAGGTTCCGACGTGAGTGCAGGCTGTTGCTGGGTGGCGGTCATGGCTGCCTCTCCGCGGAGATGCCCGCGAAGTCGGTCGAATGGCTATGGCTCATGACTCTCATGTGCTTCCTCACTGGTGAAGGTGCGTCGACATGGCCCCCACGTGCTCGAGGTCGACGGAGAATGTGGGCCTGGTGTGGCGCGCAGCTCAGTGAGGATGCGCTGAGGGACGCGTTAGCCGGGCTGCGCTCAACGTACGCGCGCCCACTTTGAGGCACCTCGGCGGGTAACCGGGGCATACCGGGTCAAATGCGCGTTCATGACGATGGATCAACGGCATCGATGAGGCGTAGCGTCAGACCTACGCAGCTCACAAGGTTCCAACCAGGGAGAACCATGGCCGACAAGTCGCCTCGACAACACATGTCCAAGCAGGCAGGCAAGTCTCTCAAGGAGAAACGCGCCGAGAAGCACGCCAAGGCGGACGGAAACAAAAACACGGAGATCGTGCCACCCGGCAAGAAGCACTGACTCTTCGCACAGGACCGCCGTCCGACCGTGCACTCAGGGGGACGTGTCCATCAGCTCGCGCCGCGGCAGGCGCACGCGTCCTGTCAGGGCATTGACAACTCGCCTTCTGACCGGGTCCCGCTGACAAGGTATCGACGGCCGGGTGACCGCGGTTAGGGTCGAGCAGTGACCAATCTGACCTCTGCGTTGACCCTTGCCACCGACCATCTGGTCAGCTACCGCAATGGCCTCGGCGATCAAAGAGTATGTTCCCCAGCGGACCCGGCGACCGTCCGCAATACCTTCGAGCGGCCCCTCAATGATCGCACGGAGGCTGCGGCGGACGTCATCGCCGATCTGATCGCGTGCGCGCAGGACGGGCTGGTTGCGACGGCCGGGCCCCGCTTCTTCGGGTTCGTCGTCGGTGGCGCACTGCCAGCCGCCACGGCGGCTGAGGTTCTCGCGGCGGGCTGGGACCAGTGTGCTTTCAATGCGGTGCTCTCGCCGGCGGCTGTTGCGGTCGAGGAAATCGCTGGTGTGTGGATCAAGGACCTCCTGGGCATCCCCAGCTCGGCGTCAGTCGGCTTCGTGACCGGTGCTCAGGCGGCCAACACCGTGGGTTTGGCGGCGGCGAGACACCAGGTCCTCGCTGAGGCTGGTTGGGACGTCGAGCGCAAGGGACTGATGGGCGCCCCCCGGGTTCGTGTGTTGGCCAGCGCGGAGCGGCACGCGACCATCGACCGGTCTTTGCGTCTTCTGGGCTTCGGCAGCGATGTGGTCGAGTCCGCCCGCGCGAATGCCCAGGGTGCGATTGACGTGGACGACCTGGAGAAGGTCCTGGCGGCCGGCGAGAGCGGCCCAACGATCGTTTGCCTCCAGGCAGGGAACGTCAACACTGGTGCGTGTGACGACCTGCGGGCCGCTTGCGAGCTGGTGCATCGATATGGCGGTTGGGCGCACGTTGATGGAGCGTTCGGGCTGTGGGCAGCGTCCAACCCGGGAACACGCTCGATGCTGGATGGAGTCTCGCTTGCTGACTCCTGGGGATGCGACGCTCACAAGTGGCTCAACGTGCCTTACGACTCTGCCTTCGCCATGTGTTCGCGACCAGAGGTGCACGTGGCGGCGATGTCCTATACGGCTTCCTACCTCGTGGGTTCCGGAGGCACCCCGGGTGCGGCTGACTTCACCGCCGAGTCGTCGCGGCGGGCTCGGGGGTTCGCGGTCTGGGCGGCCCTCAGGGAGCTCGGCCGGGATGGGGTCGCGGATCTCGTGGAGAGATGCTGCCGCCTGGCACGCCAGTTTGCTGACGAGCTGTCGGCCGCTGGCTTCCATATTGCCAACGACGTCGTGCTGAATCAGGTCCTGGTCAGCTTTGGTGACGATGCCAAGACCGACCGAGTCATCGACGTGGTGCAGCGGGGCGGCACCTGCTGGATGGGTGGGACCACCTGGCGAGGCAGTCGATACATGCGTATCTCCGTTTCGAACTACGCCACGAACGAGGAAGATGTTCACCGCTCCGTCGAGGCAATACGAGAGGCTGCGAAGTGAAGAAAGCCAGCGAGTCAGCTGAGGCGCCGCTGGACCCTGATGCCAGGCGACTATCAGCAAGTCACGTGAGGTTTGATGATGCGCGGCTCCACCCCCGCCGACAACCTGCACGGTGAGCGGGGCCCTATGCGCCCCTTGCGCAACCCCTTCGGTTCCCTGCCGCCCGAAGTCGCGGTCCTCAGCGCCGTGGCATTCTCGGTGGCCCTGGGTTTCGGGATCGTCGCTCCGGCCATCCCGCTGTTCGCCAAGAACTTCGGTGTCAGCAACTTCGCTGCGGGCGCAGTCATCTCGGTGTTCGCGCTCGTACGCTTCGTCTCGGCGCCGGTCGCCGGCCGGCTGGTCAACCGGATCGGCGAGCGTGTGGTGCTGGCCACCGGGATCGGCATCGTCGGAGTGTCCAGCCTGCTCGCCGGGCTGTCCCGCAGCTACTCGCAGCTTCTCCTGCTGCGTGGCATCGGCGGCTTCGGCTCGGCGATGTTCACCGTGTCGTCCTTCGCGCTGCTGTTGCGCGTCGTCGGGCCGAACCAGCGCGGCCGTGCTGCCGGCACCTACCAGACCGGGTTCCTGCTAGGGGCCATCGCCGGTCCCGCCTTCGGTGGCCCGCTGACGGCGTGGTCACTGCGCGCGCCGTTTTTCGTGTACGCGACCACCCTGCTGGTCGCGGGGAGCGTGGCCACGGTCTTCCTCGCCCGCACCGCACTGCGCGAGCATGAGGTCGTAGCCGGCACCGCCGACCAGGCCCCCACGCCACTCGGGACGGCGCTGCGCAGCTCGGCCTACCGGGCCGCAGTGGTGAACAACTTCGCTGTCGGCTGGGCGGTCTTCGGCGTCCGCTCGTCGCTCATTCCGTTGTTCGTCGTCGAAGGTCTGCGCCTCGGTCCATCCTGGACCGGAGGCGGGCTGGCCCTTTCCGCCGTGGTTCAGGCCCTCGTGCTCGTTCCGGCCGGTCGGTTGGTCGACAACCGCGGACGTCGGCCGTTCCTGCGCGCCGGCGCCGCGTTCGGGCTTGCGGCGGGGGTCGCCATGGCGCTCGCCGGCGGTGCGCCGCTCTTCCTGCTCGGGATGGCGCTGTATGGCACCGGCTCGGCGCTGCTCGGGGTGTCCTCTGCGGCGATCGTCGGCGACGTCATCGGCGGGCGCGGCGGCACGCCGGTCGCGGCCTTCCAGATGGCATCGGACGCAGGAGCATTCCTCGGCCCGCTCGTGGCCGGGGCACTCGCCGACGCGACCTCGTTCGAGGTTGCGTTCCTGGCAACTGCGGCGGTCTCCGGGCTGGCTTTCGCGACCACCCTGGTTATGCCGGAGACCCAACGGCATCAGCGGGTCACGTGACCGACGGTGGATCCGGTTGTCCGCCAACAAGATCGGAACGCACGGCGGCCAGTCGTTCGAAGGAGGCCAACACCTCCTGCTGGTCATCAGCGAGGTGGCGCACCAGGACATCGCTGTAACCCAGGTCGGCCAGGTGCGCGAAGGCCTTGGTGACCTCCGCTGGTCCACCGACAACGAGCGAGTCAGGATGGAGACCGCGATAACCGTGGGACAGGATCGGGTGGGCGACCCTCCAGGCGTCGGCCGGGTCGACACCCACGTGTATGTCGCGCCTGATCGCGGTCACGCCCACCGGGCGGCCGTGAGAGGCGCACGATGAGCGGTACTGCTCGATCTGGGCAGCCGCCTGGCCCGGGGTGAGGCCGGGCGCGGCGATCCAGCCGTCCCCCAGCCGCGCAGCCCGGTCGATTGCCGCCGGCGCGGAGGCGCCGACCCAGATGTCAACCGGCTCCGATGGCAGCGGTCCGCTGCGGGCGGCCCGGATGGGCAGCGGGTCGTCCGTGGTGACCTCTTCCCCCGCCAGCAGACGCCGCAGCACATCCAATGTGGACTCGAACCGTGCTACCCGGCCGCGCAACGGGACTCCCATGCCGCCGAACTGGTCGTCGCCGCCCCCGAGGGCGCACTGCAGGATGAACCGTCCAGGTGTCAGCGACGCGAGGGTCCCCACCTGCTCTGCCAGGAGCACCGGGTGCCACAGCGGCAGCAGGAAGAGCGCGCCGACGGGCCGGTCGCCCCACTCGGCCAGGAGGCGGCCCATCATCGGCACGTTCTGGTAGTAGGTGCCTCCGGTCGAGTGATGCTCCCCGAGGAACAGCGAGTCGAGACCGGCATCCCTTGCGGCCCTGACCCGCTCAACCATCCATCGCGCGCCGACGCGCACGTCTGCTACGCCGTAGCCGCTGCGTTCGGATACCCCGATATGCATGGCCCATTATCTCGACTTCTCCCGCAAACGGCTGAGCGCACCCCCAAGTTTCGCGAGTACCGTTTTATCGCTACAAGCCGGCACCGTTCGGGGCGATGCGTCCATCTCTCAGCGCTACCTGAACCTTGTCTTCCGAGTCCAGGCATGGAGCCGCCATGACAGACCTCGACCTGGCCGCGATTGAGGCCACACGTGAACGGATCCGCACGAGGTACTTGCGTAGAACCACCGAGCAGCCTGGGTCGTCGGCACGGGGTATCCACCATGTGGCATTGCTCTGTGCCGACGTCGAAAGCACGATCCGCTTCTATCAGGAGGTACTTGAGTTCCCTCTGACGGAGATCTTCGAGAACCGCGACTACAAGGGGTCCAACCACTTCTTCTTCGACGTGGGCAACAGAAACCTCCTCGCCTTCTTCGACCTGCCCGGTCTCGATCTCGGGCCCTACACCGAGGTGCTCGGTGGGCTGCACCACATCGCCATCTCGGTCGAGCCGGAACGTTGGGTACGACTCAGGGCGAACCTCGATCGCGCCGGTGTGGATTACCAGATGGAGAGCGGCACCTCGGTCTACTTCCGTGATCCCGACGGTGCCCGGCTCGAGCTCATCGCCGATCCGCTCGGAGAGATGTACGGGACGGTAGTGCTCTGAGGGCCTGGTGCAGAAACACGCCCCGCACCGCGCCCTGCGACGCCGACGCATGGGCAACCGGTCAGGTCGGGGTGTCCAGGCCCTTGGCGATCGCGAAACGGACCAGCTGGACCCGGTTGTGGAGCTGAAGCTTGATCAGGGTGTTCTGGACGTGGTTCTGCACGGTGCGATGTGAGATGAAGAGGTGCTCGCCGATCTGCTTGTAGGACATGCCGGTCGCCACCAGCTTGAGCACCTCGATCTCGCGAACCGTCAACCCCGGCACCTCGTGGCCCTCCTTGCGCGCTGCCTCGGCGGCCATTCGACGGAACTCGCCTAGGACGAGCCCGGCCAGACCTGGGGTGAACACGGCATTCCCCAGGGCCGTGGCCCGGACAGCGTCCAGGAAGTCGTCCCGGCTGGCCGACTTGAGCAGATACCCGGTCGCGCCGACCTTGACCGCTTCGAGAACGTCGTGCTGCTCGGCGCTCGCCGACAGGATCAGCACCCTGGTCGGGATCTGCGCTGCAACGATCGCCTCGCACACCTGGTCGCCGCGCAGTCCGGGGAGGTTGAGGTCGAGCACGAGCACATCTGGCCGCGTGGCGAGCGTGCGACTCACCGCGCTGTAGCCGTCGTCTGCGGTGGCGACCACGTTGAACCCTGCTTCGGTAAGGTCGCGCGCCACGGCATCTCGCCACATCGGGTGGTCGTCCGCCACGACGACGCTCACGGTGGTCTCGCCCACGACGTCGTCCTCGAGCGCCTCATAAGGTTCGGTCACGACTAGATCTCCTTCTTCGGCACGCTGAGCTCGAGAGACATCCCGGCACCTGGCGTTGAGTCGATGATGGCAGTGCCCCCGAGCTCGCTCATCCGCCTCTGGATGCTGTTGGCCACGCCCAGGCGACCGCTCGCAGCGGCCTCGGCGAGTCGACCAGAAAGCACACCGACACCGTTGTCGCGGATGGTCACCGTGACAAGCAGGCCATCGTCCTCGATCAGCACCCACGCCTGCGCATCGGCCCCGGCGTGGCGCCGGACGTTGTCGAGGGCGGCACTGACCGCAGCCGCAAGCTCGTCGGCGACCCTGCGAGCAAGGAGTACTGGTTCGCCGGGCGGGACGACATTCACGGAGCCATCGGTGTAGCGGCCCAGGAGGAGCCGAAGATCAACTTCTCCGTCCACCAGAACATCCAGCTGGGGCGCGGCCACATTACTCACCAGAGCTCGAAGCAGTCGTTCCTGGTCGCCTGCCATCGAACCGAGCTCGCGCGACTCGCCGCCGATGTCGAGGCCGCGGCGATGGATGTAGGACAGGGTCTGCAGCACCCCGTCGTGGACGGTGCGAGCCAGCCGATCCCGCTCACGCACCGCGGCCTGGACCCTCAGCGCCTCGCGGAGGGCTGCGTGCCCATCCCGGGACAGATCTGCGCAGTAGCCGATGCAGCCTCCGAGCAGGATCAGGATGACGATGTTGGTGATGGTGTTCTCCGTGGCCACGCCGACCTCGAGGAGGTCGACCGCACCCACGAAGGCCGCTGCGAGCATCCCGCCCCGCCATCCCTTGAGCACGGCCCAGGAGACCACTGCGGCGGCCGGCCAGAACCCCGGCAGCGTCTTGGCTCCGCCGACGATCACCTCGGAGGTGTCCACCAGGCGGGTGCTCAGGATTGCCGCAGAAGCAAGCAAGAGCTCGAGGCTGACCACCCTCGTGGTGCGAGCGCGGTACAGGAGCATACCCACCGTCCAGACCCCGAGCATCCCTAGCACGACCCACCCCAGCCACGGCCGCGCGAAGTCCCCCTGACGAACGGAAGCCGAGTACACGGCGTACAGCCAGGCGATCGGGCGGAAGACATCCACACCGCGCCACAGCGCGGTGACCACGGTCGGCCCCGCCTCGACACCTCCGGACGGGGCCGCGCTGGAGAAGCGCACCCGCTCAGCTGGCCGCGCGCTCGTCGCCCTGTGACGTCGGCGGACCCTCGCGCTCGGGGGTCGATCCTGGCGACTCACTGGCGTCGTCGCTCTCGAGCGTGGCTCCATCGCCCTTGACTGCCCGGTCGAACTTCTCGAACCGGTCGGCCGCGTGCTGCAGCTCCTTGGCTTTGGCCTTGGCTGCCGCGAGCAGGCGGTTCTTCATGGACGTGGCATACATGTCGACGTACTCCTGGCGCGACAGGAGCATGAGCTCGTACATGATCTCGTCAATGGCCGAACGCAGGATAAACCGGTTCTCCTCCATGCCCTCGTAGCGGGAGAAGTCCAGGGGCTTGCCGATGCGCACACCGATGCGCATGATCTTGGGGACCTTCTTGCCGGTCGGCTGCGCCTTGTCGGTGCCGATCATGGCCACCGGCAGCACCGGGCAACCAGCCTCGAGAGCCAGCCTGGCCACACCGGTGCGTCCGCGATAGAGCCGGCCATCCGGCGAGCGGGTGCCCTCGGGGTAGATGCCGAGCATCTCGCCCCGACGAAGGACCTTCATGCCGCTCCTCAACGCCGCCTCGCCAGCCATGCCCCCCGACCGGTCGACCGGCAGCTGGCCGGCGCCCTTGAAGAACGCTGCGGTCGCCCGTCCCTTGACGCCCCGGCCGGTGAAGTAGTCGGACTTGGCCAGGAAGGTCACGCGCCGCGGAACCACCAGCGGCAAGAAGATCGAGTCCGAGAACGAGAGGTGGTTGCTGGCGAAGATCGCTGCGCCCTCATCCGGGACGTTCTCCAGGCCCTCGACCCATGGACGGAACAACACCCTCAGGATGGGTCCGAGAATGAGCGTCTTCAGCACCCAGTAGAACAACCCCGTCCACCTCCACAGCGTGAGACACAAGACACACCCCCGACCCGTGAACTCTACGACACTATGCGCGGGTGACGGGTCGTGCGAGGATTCTGGTCCAAGGACTTATCGCGGCATGCTCGAGAATCCAGGAGTGAATCTGTGGCCATTCTGCCCGGAGCCGAACCGTTCCACCATGACGGATCCGACGTCGGAGTGCTCTTGTGCCACGGCTTCACCGGCACCCCGCAGAGCCTGCGCCCCTGGGGGGAGTACCTCGCCGACCGTGGTTACTCGGTAGACATCCCCCTGTTGCCCGGACACGGCACGACCTGGCAGGAGATGAACCAGACCCGTTGGGAGGACTGGTACTCCGCCGTCGACGCGGCATTTCGCGAGCTTCACGAGGCCTGCGAGCGCGTCGTGGTCTGCGGGCTCTCGATGGGCGGCGCGCTGGCTCTGCAGCTGGCCCAGGGACACGGCCCACGCATCAGCGGCCTGGTCCTGGTCAACCCCGCGGTCAAGTTCGAGGACCCCCGCACCCTCCTGCTGCCCGTCCTGAAGCACGTCGTTGGGTCGCTGGGGGCCATCGGCAACGACATCAAGAAGCCTGGCGTCACCGAGCTTGCTTACACCCGCACCCCCTTGAAGGCCGCTCACTCCCAGCTGATCGCCTGGCAGTCGGTCGTCAGGGACCTGCCCGAGGTTACCCAGCCGGTCTTGCTTCTGCGCTCGCCACAGGACCACGTCGTTCCAGCGTCAAGCTCCGCGCTGATCCTGTCCCGGATCTCAAGCCTCGACGTCACCGAGATCCTGCTCGAGGACTCGTATCACGTTGCCACCATTGACAACGACGCACAGCGCATCTTTGACGAGTCAGCCAAGTTCATTGAGCGCACCACGGCGTCATGAACGATCCCGACCCCCGGCGGGCATCCGACGGGTTCGACCAGGACGCGATCTTCGCCGACATCGTGGCTCACCTGGACGGCGATGAGACGGATCCCGAGGCAACAGACATTCCTTGGGCCGAGCGGGCTTCAACCGCTCACGATGCTGTGGGCGAGGCCTCGGATGACCTCGCGCCAGCCGATGATCGCCCGCAGATCAACCAGCCCCCCTTGCTCCCCTCGTCGAGCAGTCCAGAACCCCTGCCCACCCCGCAGACCTGGCGGGCCCACGAGGTGGACGACGAGTACGAGGAGCACTTCGAACCGCAACCGGTAGCCCCGCTACCGGTCGGCGACCTGCAGTTCTGGGCGATCATTGCCGGCATGGGCGGCGGGCCCTTGCTGCTGCTCTACCTCGTGCTCTTCGATCGGGAGGCCGGCGGTTTCTGGATCCTCACGGCGATCGGGATGTCCGTCGGTGGCTTTGCTCTCCTGGTCTCGCGGATGCCCGGCAACCATGGAGACGACGACGGCGCGCGTCTGTGACGTCCGCCGGACCGGCCTCCTCAGTGAAGGGCCAATCCCGAGAGATCAAGATCCACCCAGACCGGCAGGTGGTCGGTGGCCGCAACGAGATCACTCGGGTCCAGCTCGATCGGGTCGCTCGGCACGACTGAAAGCTGCTGCGACGCGAAGATGACGTCGGGTCGCTGATGTGGGTTGATGGCCGGAAAGGTCGGTGCGTCACCGGTGACGACACGGAGCCGCCGGCCAACTGCCATCCAGGCTCGCCCGTCCGAGCCCTCGTTCAGGTCACCTGCCACCACCAGCGGTGAGTCCCCGGGAAGCGCATCCATGAGTGCAGCCGCGTGCCTCGCGCGTTCGTCCGCATCCAGGCTCAGGTGAATACTGGCAAAACCAACAGCGTGGTGGCCAGGCAGCCTGATCTGGCACAGGGCGTAACCGCGCTCTCGCTGGAGGCGACCGCCCACCTTCAGCGGGATGTGCGCCACGTTTGCCGCATCCACCCGCAGACTCGACATCACCGTCGTCCCGCCGCTGCCACGGTGTCCTCCGGACCAGTACAGACCGCACCGAGCAGCGAACGATGCAGTCCGATAGCTGGAAAGCACATGTCGTGGAACCTCTTGCAAACACAGGACATCCGGGTTGATGGCCCGCACAACCCGCACTGCAGCGTCGGAGTCCTCCTTGAAGTCGCGCAGGTTGTACGACGCCACGCGCAGGATGTTGTCCACGTCAGCGGACATCCGAGCCATCAGAACCGGGCAAGGTCAGCCGCCCCGATCAGACCAGCGTCGTTGCCGAGCCGGGCTGCGACGATACGAGCTTCGGGCCGGTATCCGCGGCCGGTGAGCTGGCGCTTGAAGGCAACACGTGCAGGGCCCAGCAGCAGGTCACCAGCAGAGCTCACACCTCCCCCGATGACGAACATGCCCGGGTCGAAAGCCGCCGCAAGGTTCGCGATACCGACCCCCAACCAGTCACCCACGTCGGCGAGCAGCTCACGAGACGTCGGGTCGCCATCGCGCGCAGCCTCTGTGATCAGTGGCCCGGTCAGGTTGGCCCACTCCCCCTCGACCCGATCGAGCAGGTCCCTCGCGAGCGGGGAGTCTGCCGAAACCAGCGAGCGGGCTTCTCTCACCAGCGCGTTGCCACTGGCGTACTGCTCCCAACACCCACGGTTGCCACACTCGCAACGGTGACCCCCCGGCACGACCTGCATGTGTCCAAACTCTCCGGCGATGCCGAAGCGACCGCGCTGAACCTGGCCGTTGACCAGGATGCCGCCACCGATCCCGGTGCCGAGGGTGATCATCATGACGTGGGTCTGTCCTTGCGCCGCTCCGAACTTCCACTCGGCCCAGACGGCACCATTTGCGTCGTTGTCCACGGAGATCGGCACTGCCACACGTTTTTGCAGGGTCTCCTGGAGGGGTTCGTGCCGCCACGACAGGTGGGGAGCGAACACCACCGTCGCGCGATCGGCGGCGACAAATCCAGCAGCGCCGATGCCAACAGCAGCAACAGCTTCGGACCCCACCACCTTCATCAGCTCGTCGACAACGTCGACAATCGTGTCCTCGACCACCGATGGGCTCTTGGAACGGTCCGGAGTGTCCCGACGTGCCCGGTGGATGATGTTGCCATCCGCGTCGACCACGCCGCCGGCCACCTTGGTGCCACCGATGTCGATGCCGATAGCAAGGCGCCGACTCACGAGTGAGCCCGCGCGGCAAGGTCGCCGGCACCGATCATGCCGGCGTCGTTGCCCAGGCTCGCCAGCGCGAACCGGGCCTCCGGCCTGTATCCGCGCCCGGTCAGCTGGCGACGAAATGCCGCACGGGCGGGATCGAGCAGCAGGGCTCCTGCATCGGATACTCCCCCACCGAGGACGATCAGCGCCGGGTCGAGGATGGCGGCCACCGAGGCCGCCCCCTCGCCGATCCATCTTCCAAGGTCGGCCAGCAGCTCGACGGCCGCAGCATCGCCCTCGGCGGCTGCGCGGGTGATGTCCGGTCCGGTCAACGCCGCCGGGTTGTCGGCGCAGAGCTCGCTCAGACGCGCAGCGTGTGGTGTTCCGGAGTCGACAAGCTCCCGCGCCTCTCGCACCAGAGCGTTGCCGCTGGCGTACTGCTCCCAGCAGCCGCGATTGCCGCAACCGCAACGTAGTCCGTCGGGAACCACGCGCATGTGACCCAGCTCTGCGGCCACACCGAAGGCGCCCCGCATCAGGACTCCATCGACCACGACGCCGCCCCCGATGCCGGTGCCCACCGTCACCATGACGACGTCGTCCACTTCGGCAGCGGCACCGAAACGGAACTCCCCCCATGCCGCCGCGTTGGCGTCATTCTCGATCATGACCGGGAGATCAACAGCCGACTCAAGGCGCTCCTTGAGTGGTTCGTCGCGCCATGCAAGGTTCGGGGCGAAGAAGACCAGGGACCCCGAGCGGTTGATGTAGGCGGCGCAGGCGACGCCGACCGCGTCGATCTTGTGCCCGACGGAGAGCTCCCGGATGAGAGTGGCAGCCTCTTTGACGATGGCAGCAGGATCAAGGGCAGGCGTGTCCCTGCGCCCCTTGACCAGGATCACCCCGTCCGCGTCGATGACGCCACCGTTGATGTTGGTGCCACCAATGTCCAGTCCGATCGTCACGCTCATGACGTCATCCTTCGTCCTCGTCATCCACCTGAATGTCCTGGACCGGAGCGCGGCCACCGCCGGCTGGGCTCCCGGGCGCTGGTCCGTCGCCGGGCCCCTGACCCGATGCGCGTGACTGGGTGGCCATGTCCCGAAGCGTGGAGGCCAGAGCCGAGGCGAAGTCGGCCAGCCTGTCCACCGTCTCCGGCCGAACCGACCGGATGAACGCGATGCCCTGACAGACCGGGCAGAGCTTGCAGGCAACCGGGGTGCCGTCACGTTCGCCCCCACAGGAGCTGCAGACACCGTGCGTGGACCCATGGCGGTCGTCCGGCTCGGGCGAGGCATCCTGCGCGCCGGGCGAGGAGTCCTGAGCCGGCCCATCGGCATACGGGCTGGGGGCCTGGCCGCCGCCCCCGCCCGCGGTGGAGCGGGCCATCGACGCCATCGCCTCGATCAGCCGCGCAGCCTCCTCGGCAACAGTGCCGTTCGCTGAACGGGTCTGCTCAGTCATGCCTGGGCCACACTTTCTCGTCGGGAACGAACCGGACCCGCAACGTGGCGTTGCGTACGGTCGCCCCCGTGACGACGCATCGACGCAGAATGCTGGGAAGCGACAGCACCCGCCGCTGGTCGCCCACGGATATGAGCAGCTCGTCGTCACGTCGCTTGAGATCCACCTCTCCGGCCCTCACCAATGGCAACGGCAAGGTCAGGAGGTAGCCGCCGACTTCAGGGCGGACCCGCATCCCTTCAGCGTGGGAGGTGGTCAGGACATCACGGACGTCACCCGTGCGTGCGTCTGCAAGTGCGGCGAGCGCATCGGCACCCACCGGCTCGCGCGGGAGGTACGGGGTGATCACGATCGGCAACGGGTCGAAGGACGCACGGACCTCCGAGAGGCCCCGCTGCTGTGCCGCGTTCCAGCCGGCCAACCAGTCAGCGTGGGTCGATCCCTGAACGGCTTCGGGGAAGACACGGTTGACCATGACCTGGTCCACAGCGACGCCGTACAGCCCGAGGGAGGTCAGCGTCCGGCGTGACTCGGCGATGACCACCCTCTCGGGGGTGAGCACGAGTCGGACAGAGGTCGTCTCTGCGGTGAGGACCGACTGGATATCTCCCAGGGACTCGCGCCAACGGCGCAACGTCTCCAGCACCTGCACTCCGGGCAGTGGCAGGCCCGCCGCGGCCTGAGCAGCGGGGCGCAATGTTCGAAGCAGCCCTCGCTGCGCCGGCATCAGCCGCTCGAGGTGCCAGGCCAGCGCCTCGGGCAGGGCCAGGAGCCGCAGCGTCTCAGCCGTGGGGGCACAGTCGACGACCACCAGGTCCCATGGGCCCGACTCGACCTGGGCTCGAAGCTCGAGAAGCGCAACGATCTCGTCGGCGCCGGGGAGCGCGGTCACCTCATCGGCCACGACGGGATCGACACCCACGGCGTTGAGCACGGTGAGGAGATAGTCCTGCACTGACCGCCAGGAGCGCCGGACGCTATGGGCGGCGCTGAGCTGCAAGGCATACAGACCTGGCTCGACCTCGACCAGAGGGTCGGGGGTATCAGCCGTCGTAGCCAGGTCGACACCCAGAGCATCGCCGAGCGAATGCGCCGCATCGGTCGACATGACCAGCGTCTTGATGCCCCGACGGGCAGCTTGTACAGCGGTTGCCGCAGCGGTCGTCGTCTTGCCGACGCCACCCTTGCCGGTGAAGAGAATGACCCTCACGAGATACCCGAGCCCTGGCTCACGCCTCGACGTGCTTCTTCAGGGCGGTCAGCGCGGTGTCGATAATGATCTTCTCGGCCTTGCGCTTGAGCATTCCCAGCATGGGGATCTTCACGTCGACCGACAGCCGGTATGTGACGTCCGTACCGCTACCGTTGGCATCCAGGGTGTAGGAGCCGTTCATCGCCTTGAGCACATGCCCGCTGACCAGGGTCCAGGAGATCACCCCTGTGCCGTCCTCAGAGACGTCCCAGTCGTACTCCAGGATGTAGGTGTCCTTCAGTGCACCCGCATCGAGCGTGAACTGGACCCGATTGGCCCATCCGTCACCGTCCTCGGAGATCACCGCGACCTTCTTGACCTCGCCGGACCACTCGGGATAGCTGTCAAAGTCGGCGATGACGTCGAGGATCGCCCCGGGTCGGGCATCGATGAACGTGTTGGACTCGGTGCGCTCGGCCATGCAGAGGAGGTTACCTTGCGACCGGACGCACGGCGCCAGATGTATGCCGGTGGCCAGCCCGTAGCAACCCCCCGCAGCTTCTCCGGGGTGCCAGGCTTCAGGTTCGTCGGAAGCGCATTCTGCTGGCCGCTGGATCGATAGAGTGGGGGCAAATACATCGGCAAGAGGGCCTCAAGGAGACTGCGCGTGAGAAGCATCTCGGTTCCCCCACTTGTCACGCCCTCTGGCGAAGGCAACCTCTCCGACCTGCCGGTCCGCAATGGCAGCACCAGACCTCACGACGTGGCGTTCTCCAGGCCGTCGTCGGGCACCTGGGTCGACGTGACCAACGCCGAGTTCGCCGCTGAGGTCAGTGCTCTGGCCAAGGGCCTGATGGCATCAGGCATCGGCCTCGGCGATCGCGTCGCGATCATGAGCAAGACGCGTTACGAGTGGACCCTGACCGACTTCGCAGTGTGGACCGCTGGTGCAGTTCCTGTCCCGATATACGAGACGTCCTCGGCCTCGCAGGTCAGCTGGATCCTCAGTGACGCGGGATGCGCCGCCGTCGTTCTCGAGACCCCGACGCACGCGGCGACCCTGGCCCAGGTGCGTTCGGACCTGCCAGATCTGCGCGACGTCTGGGCGATCGATGCCGGAGGGCTCGACGAGCTCAAGGCGGCCGGACGCGAGATCTCCGACGACGAGCTCGAGACCCGAAGAAGGCAGATCGACCGTGCCGACCTCGCGACGATCATCTACACGTCAGGCACGACCGGGCTGCCCAAGGGATGCCTGCTCACCCACGACAACTTCATGGCTCTGGCCGAGAACACGGCTGAACGAATGAAGGTGGTGGTCTACGCCGAAGGCGCGGCCACGCTGCTCTTCCTGCCGCTGGCCCATGTGTTCGCGCGGTTCGTCCAGGTCGTCTGCGTCGAGGCCGGCGTGCGCATGGGTCACACGGCAGACATCAAGAACCTGCTTGCGGACTTCGGCACTTTTTCCCCCACCTTCATCCTGTCGGTTCCTCGCGTCTTCGAGAAGATCTACAACTCCTCGGAGCAGAAGGCCGCCGCCGAGGGCAAGGGCAAGATCTTCACGACCGCAGCGGCGACGGCAATCGCGTGGAGCACCGCCCACGATGACGGAAAGCCCGGCGTGCTGCTCAACGCCAAGCATGCGGTCTTCGACAAGCTCGTCTACACCAAGCTGCGGGCTGCCATGGGCGGCAAGGTGGTGTACGCCGTCTCGGGCGGCGCCCCGTTGGGCACCCGACTGGGCCACTTCTACCGCGGTATCGGGCTCACGGTCCTCGAGGGCTACGGACTGACCGAGACCACAGCGCCGGCAACCATCAACACTCCCGACCTGATCAAGATCGGAACCGTTGGGCCGCCGCTGCCGGGCGTCTCCATCCGGATCGCAGAAGACGGCGAGATCCTGGTCAAGGGCAACAATGTCTTCTTGGCCTATCGCAACAACCAGACCGCTACCAACGACGTCATCGTCGACGGATGGTTCCACACCGGCGACATCGGTGAGCTCGACCACGACGGTTTCCTGAAGATCACCGGCCGCAAGAAGGAGCTCCTGGTCACAACAAGCGGCAAGAACGTCGCCCCCGCAGTCCTGGAGGACCGCCTGCGCAGCCATCAGCTGGTGTCCCAGTGCATCGTCGTTGGCGACCAGCGGCCCTTCATCGGTGCCCTGATCACTCTTGATGCCGAGATGCTCCCCGCCTGGGCCACCAACAACGGCCTCCAGGGCCTCTCGATGGATGAAGCCCGAAGGAACAAGGTCGTCCTCGCCGAGATCCAGAGGGCTGTCGACGAAGCGAACAAGGCAGTCAGCAAGGCCGAGTCGATTCGCAGGTTCACCGTCCTTCCGGGGGACTTCACCGAGGCGAACGGCTATCTGACGCCCTCTCTGAAGCTCAAACGAAACATCGTGATGACGGACTATTGGGCCGAGGTGGAGGCGTTGTACTCCCGGGACTGAGCGTCCGCGACCAAACGCCTCCCGACGACCACCGGCACCTCAGCGGACTTTCAAGACTTATCCGCGCCCCTGGGCAAGGGTGTGCAGATAGACCCTCCAGCCCACAACGAACGCCGCCTCGGAAATACCAAAGCTCTGCGGAAACGCGTGCATCACAACGACATCTGGATCGACCTCGACAGCCTTGTCCACCTTCACCCGACCAGCGACCGCGCGATAGAACGCGACGACCCTGGCCTGGCCATAGATATCGACCAGTCGCGAGACGGCCAGCCATGACGCGGAGTACGAAGGCGCGATCTTGCTCTTGCCGGGGTCGAAGTCGTCAGCAGTGGGCAGCGCCCTCGGACCCTTGCCCTCGCGGACGAGGGTGAGCAGCTCGCTGGCAATTCGTGCGCGAGAGAGGTCAAGACCCGAGTATCCGACGTAGTCGGCCATCCCCTCCGACAACCAGATCGGCACCGGCCGCGTTGACGACGAACGGGTTGCGACGTGCGTGAGCTCATGGGTGATGACCACTTGACGCCCATCGCGATCAAGGGCGGTGAACGCCTTGGGGTTGATCACAACCCGGTCCCCCTCGGCCGGCTGACCGGGCTCGATATCGCCTTGGGTGATCGCAGCCACCTGATCGAGGCCCTGGTTGGAGGGTCGGGACACCAGCGCCGCGAACTCCGTGGTTGTGGACGGCGTCAGGATGACGACGTCCGCGTTCCAGTTCTTCCCCCACACACCAGTGACGCGTCGGACCGATGAGTCGGCAATCGACTCGTACTCGCGCATCCGCGCCTCGGGTGCGTTGCCGATCACGATCGCGGAGCGCCCTCTGAGCACCCTGAGCCCTGGCAGGTCCCACATCTGCAGCGCGGTGACGCCATCGGTGTCGTTGGTGATCCGCCAACCGCCAGCGCGTCGCACCAGCGTGTATGTGGCATCAAAGGATCGGGGGGCGCGGTCATGACCAGCCAACGAGTAGGTCCCCCGCACCATCGCCACCCAGGCCTTCGTCCCCAGCTGCTCGACCCGCGCCGCATCCAGGGCAGGCGCCAGCTGCACGGTGCCGTAGGCGAACTGGCCGAGTGGAAGCTTCATCAGGTTGTCGAACTGCACCGACTGCCGCCTGCCGAAGGACGAGCCCGGGAGGTCCACCGTAGCCATCCATGCGCTCTTGTCGTGGGCCTTCACGGACTGCGAACGGGCCGTCAGCAGGCTTTGGGCAGCCGAGATGCGGGCGCTCTCCTCACCCACTGTGGGAACCGAGGATGCAGCCTGGTCCGCACCGTGGGTCCCGGGGAGCCCGGCACCGGTGGCCGATGGCCTGCCGACGCTGTCCGGCTGGCCGCTCTCATGCCATTCGAAACCCGCGAAACCCGCGGCAAGCCCGGCGCACAACGCGATCGCGACGACGCGTCTGGCCCTGGTCATCGCATCATCGTAGGTGGACTGCGGGTGTGCCCGGTTCAGCCCACGGCGCTGATCGGCTCCCAGGGCTCACGATGTGCGCAGAGCCCAGCAGAAGTCTCAGCGCTGAGCAGCCCGGCCCTCACGAACATCGCGACCACCGTGCTCTCGGTGGCATCCAGGGGGAGCTCGGACGACCCTGGTGCGAACAGAGCCATGACGACACAGTCATCACATCGCTGTCCACGCACCGGGCAGGTCACACAGTCGACGATCATCATTGGCCCTCCTGGTCCACCTCGTCGTCGGCGCAGCCTCGGGACCCGCCGTGTGAGGAACGTTAGATCGAAGGTCTGACAGCTCTGGTACATCTCCCCCTCCGCCGACGCCGCAGTCCTGCCGTGACGGCCGCGGCCCCGATGAGCAGCCACAGCGCGGCGTTGACACGGGTTCCGATGCCACCGGGGTCGAAGGGCCCGGGGCGGACGGCGGTCGGGGTGATCGCGAGCATCGGCAGCGCTAGGGCGAGCGCGTCGACTTCGGCGGCGCTCTTGCCTCGCACGTCGCCCAGGGTGAGCGTGCCGACGACGCCCATGGTCGCGATGAGCGTGCAGAACGCGGCCCGGCGCTCATCGGGTTCGGTGACCTCCTCTGCCAGTCCGGCGAGCAGGGCTCCGGGCAGCAGCACCTCGACCTCTGGATGGGCGAGGGCGTTGCGGAACCAGTGCGCACTGCGCCCGTAGCCTGCTACGACAACGACCCGGCCGTCGACGATGGCGTAGCCCAGCGGTGCCTCGCGGATCAGGCCGCTTTTCCGCCCGGTGGTGCGAAGCAGCAGGATCGAGCCCGCTACTGGCGTGGCCAGCAACGGCCCGCCGCCGGCGCGGATCAAGGGCGCGGCGAAGAGGCGGTTCGCCACCAGGAACGCCTTACGCAGCGGGGCGAGCAGTGCCGTGACAGCCGCACCATACGGCAGCGGAGTGGTCACCCCGACCACAGTAGTCGTGTGGGCACGGCCCCCCACTGCGGATGCGGAGATGGTGACCGCCTCACACACCTGCCGTGGGCTCAACCTGGCTCCGTGGCAGCGCGCCTGCGGGCCCCTGTCGGCGCCAGCGCCTAACGTCGTCGACATGCAAGGGGTCCAGGGCACACTCGACGAGCTCGGCACCCCTCTGGCCGAAGTCACCTTCGTCGTCGTTGACCTCGAGACGACCGGCGGCAGTCCCGCAGCGGCGAACATCACCGAGGTGGGCGCAGTCAAGATCTGTGGCGGTGAGGTGCTGGGCGAGTTCCAGACCCTGGTCAACCCGGCTGGGCCCATCCCCGCATTCATCTCGGTCCTCACCGGCATCACCGATCAGATGGTTGCGGACTCGCCAAGGATCGAGGCTGTGTTTCCAGCGTTCCTCGAGTTCGCCCGAGGCAGCGTCCTGGTCGCTCACAACGCGCCTTTCGACATCTCGTTCCTCAAGGCCGCGGCCCTGCTCACCGGTCACCCGTGGCCACCCTTCAGGGTCGTCGACACCGCTCACCTCGCCCGGCAGCTGGTCAGCAAGGACGAGGCACCCAACCGCAAGCTCGGGACGCTGGCGACGTTGTTCGGCGCTGTGACGACCCCGGACCATCGCGCGCTGCATGATGCCCGTGCCACCGTGGACGTCCTGCACGGACTGATCGCACGGGTCGGGAGCCTCGGCGTCGTGACCCTTGAAGAGCTCAGCACCTTCTCATCGAGGGTCAGTTCGGCCCAACGCCGCAAACGTCACCTCGCCGAGGGTCTGCCCGCAGCACCGGGCGTCTACCTCTTCAAGGACAGCCAGGGACACATCCTGTACGTCGGCACCTCGCAGGACATCCGACGCCGCGTCCGCACGTACTTCACGGCCTCCGAGCAGCGAACCCGGATGTCCGAGATGGTCGGGATCGCTGCCAGCGTGACACCGGTGGTCTGCGAGACCACCCTGGAGGCCCAGGTTCGAGAGCTTCGCCTCATCGCCCAGCACAAGCCGCGCTACAACCGCCGTTCCCGAAACCCCGAGCGGGCTCCCTGGGTCAAGCTCACGGTCGAGCCGTTCCCGCGTCTGAGTATCGTTCGAGAGGTCATCGCCGACGGCGCCCGGTATTTCGGACCCTTCGGCTCACGCCTTCTCGCGCAGTCCGCCATCGCTGCGGTCCATGAGGTCCTTCCACTACGCCAGTGCACCAAGCGTCTCTCCGCCACCGGGCGGTCTGCCGACTGCGTGCTCGCCCAGATGGGGCGCTGTGGAGGCCCTTGCGCAGGCCAGCAGAGCATCGAGGAGTACGCCGTCGTCGTCGAACGGGCCACCGCGATGATCGTGGGCGACTCACGCGAGGTCGTCGGAGCCCTGCGCCAACGGATGAGCGTCCTCTCGGGTGAGGAACGTTATGAGGACGCAGGCGAAGTTCGCGACCGGTTGCTTCACCTGGTTCGAGGCGCCGCACGGGCTCAGCGGATCGAGCCACTGGCAAACAGCGCCGAGATCGTGGCAGCCCGACCAGCCCCCGATGGCGGATGGGAGATCATCAGCGCCCGCTTCGGCCGGCTTGCAGGGACGACCCTGGTTCCCCGCGGCGCCGACCCTGCGCCGTACATCGAGGCTCTGGCGGCCAGCGCCGAGAACGTGAACCCCTCACCCGGCCCCGCCCCCTCAGCCTCGGCCGAGGAGACCGAGAAGATCCTGCGCTGGTTGGAGTCTGCGGGCGTCCGCATCGTCTCGATGGACGGTATGTGGACCTGCCCGGTGCACGGCGCCGGCGCAGCGCACGCGAGCCTGGATCCCGACTCCACCGCCTACCACGACGTCGTGGACTTCGACGAGCCCAGCAGCCCCGGGCTTCGCCGTCTCCCGCTGGCGTCCGGGCTGGCGCCGCCCATGGCTCCATCCCTGACGTCGGCACATTCCCGCACACCGGCAGCTACCGCCGCGCCTGAAGCTCTCAACGCGGCGGTAGCCCTCAAAGCGCTTTCCGTCGCGGGTTAGGGTGGGCTCGTGATTTCCGCCATCGTCTTGATCAACGCCGAGGTTGACCGCATTCCTGAGGTCGCCGCCGCCATCGCCGAGATCGACGGCGTCACCGAGGTCTACTCCGTCACCGGGGATGTCGACCTCATCGCCATGGTGCGGGTGCGTCAGCACGAGGACTTCGCCGACGTCATCGCCGATCAGCTCAACAAGGTCAGCGGCGTTCTGCTCACCCAGACCCACATCGCGTTTCGGACCTACTCCAGCCATGACCTCGACGCGGCGTTCAGCCTGGGTCTCGACGACGCCTGAGCGTCACGGGTCACGCCTTGGTTGCCGCGACCCATCGGTGCAACACGGACGTGGCGCTCCCGTCATCGATCGCCGCGCCGGCACGGTCCATCCCTGATCGAAGCGCCCGGATGAAGTCGGTCTGGCTCTCACCCCGGTCGGGCACCGTCAGCGCGAGGGCAACTCCGGCGTTGAGCACGACGGCGTCCCGAATGGGCCCGGGCGCACCGGCAAACACGTCTCGGACGACCTGGGCATTGTGGGCGGCATCGGCTCCGCGGAGCGTCTCAACGGGGTTGAGGTCGAGTCCGACCGACGTCGGGTCCACCTCGTACTCGCGGACGACCCCGCCCCGCACCCACCAGACCTTGGAGGTGGTCGAGATGGTGAGCTCATCCAGACCGTCGTCGCCGCGAAAGACCGCAGCGTCCTTGCGTCGTTCGGCAAACACTCCAGCGATGAGCGGGGCCATCCGGGCGTCGGCGACGCCGACCGCGGCATACGTCGGCTGAGCCGGGTTGGTGAGCGGGCCCAGGAAGTTGAAGGCGGTTCCTATACCCAGGTCACGACGTGCCGAGGCCGCGTGACGCATCGCAGGGTGGAACTGCAGGGCAAAACAGAAGGTGATGCCCGCCTTCTCTGCGACGGACACGACGGCTGACGGTGGCAACGACAGGTTGATGCCCAGGGCCTCGAGGACATCAGCAGAACCGGAGGACGACGAGGAGGCACGGTTGCCGTGTTTGACGACTCGCACTCCGCAAGCCGCCGCGACCAGGCTGGCCATCGTCGAGATGTTCACCGTATGGGCGCGATCTCCGCCCGTACCAACGATGTCCAGGGTCGTCCCGGCAACCTCGATCCGGCTGGCGTGCGCAAGCATCGTGTCGGCAAGTCCGCGCATCTCATCCACCGTCTCGCCCTTGGCGCGCAGGGCCATGAGAAACCCGGCCACCTGCGCCGGGCTCGCTTCGCCGCTCATGATCTGGTCCATCGCCCAGACCGCCTCGGCGTTGCCCAGCGACTGTCCGGACAGCAACGCCGTGAAGACTGTCGGCCAGGTCGTCTTGTTGCCGGTTGAATTCGTCGCGCCCATCAGCTAGGCAGTGGTGGTGAAAGAGCCGACCGTGCGGCCAAGCTCGGCAACCGCGTCAGCCAGGGCTATCGGGTCGAGAGGGTGCGGCACGACCTGATCGGCCTGTGACCACGCAGCCAGCCAACCGTCCTGAGGCCGTCCCGTCAGCACCAGCACGGGCGGGCAGTCGAAGATCTCGTTCTTCAGCTGACGGCACAGTCCCAGACCCCCGAAGGGCGCCGCCTCGCCGTCCAGAATGAGCAGGTCGAACTCTCCGGACTCGACAGCCTCGATCACGGCTGGAGCAGTCGCACACTCGAGCCATGAGGTCACCTCGACGTCGCGCGCAGGCCGACGACCGACAGCGACACGGACGGCGTCACGGGTGGCGATGTCGTCGCTGTAGAGCAGTATTGACAGTCGGTGCTCGCTGCTGGACGAGGCCGGGTCCGCGGCGGAGTCGGCAGGCAAATCGTGCGAAGAGGTCATAAGGATGATGCTACCGGGACCGCTCTTGGCGAAGTCGCACACCCATCGGGGAGTTGTTGAGGCGCGAGAGCCCGATTAAGGCAATAATGGCGGCTGTGTCGACCGCATCAGCAGTTCAGTCAAGCACTCCGGGACAGCCTCCCGGCGCCCTTCCCGGCCATGGCCCGGTGACACGACCCAACATGGCCGCTGTTGGGACCATCGTCTGGCTGGCCAGCGAGCTGATGTTCTTCGCGGGCCTGTTCGCCATGTACTTCACGATCCGCTCCGTCTCCCCGGACCTGTGGAACGCGCGGACAGACCTTCTCAACGTCCCTCTCGCCGCGGCCAACACGCTGGTCCTTGTCGTCTCCTCGGTGTGGTGCCAGCTCGGCGTGTTCAGGGCCGAACGCGGTCAGCCGGCGCGCACCGGCTCGTTGTTGCAGGTCAAGGCATGGGGCATGCGCGAGTGGTATGTCCTGACCTACATCTTCGGCTCGGTCTTCGTCGCCGGTCAGGTCCGTGAGTATGCAAGCCTGCTCCACGACGGCGTCAGCATCTCCTCCGACGCCTACGGCTCAGTCTTCTACCTCACCACTGGCTTCCACGGCCTGCACGTCACAGGCGGTCTGATCGCGATCCTGCTGATCATTGGCCGAACCTTCACGACGCGTCGCTACACCCACACCCAGGCCACCGGCGCCGTTGTCACGTCGTACTACTGGCACTTCGTGGATGTCATCTGGATTGCCCTGTTCGCCACGATCTATCTGCTCAAGTGATGCCTGCCGCCCAACGAGTCCTCAACCAAGACAGGAACACCTTGTGAAAGCCTTGGCCTCCCGTCGTCGCCATCCCGCCGCGATCCTGATCCTGCTGTTGCTGGGGCTCGTGGCCACCGGAGGCCTCTACTCCCTCCTGGACCCCAGGCCTGCGCAGGCTGCCACGGCCAGTGCTGACGACGTGACCACCGGCAACAAGCTCTTCCTGGCCAACTGCGCCACCTGCCATGGCCTGAACGGGGAAGGCAGCAAAGCCGGACCGAGCCTGGCCGGCGTGGGTGCCGCAGCGGTTGACTTCCAGGTCGGCACCGGCCGTATGCCGCTTGCCGGCCCGGCCGTCCAGGCCCCGCGTGGCAACGCGGTCAAGTTCACCGACGGACAGATCGCGTCCCTGGCCGCGTACGTCGCCACTTTGGGCCCAGGGCCTTCGGTTCCCGATGGCCAGTACACGAACGGTGACGGCAACATCGCCCACGGAAACCAGCTCTTCAAGGTCAACTGCGCGATGTGCCACAACTTCGCCGGTTCCGGCGGCGCCCTGACCCGTGGCAAGTACGCACCAAGCCTGCGTAACGTCAGCGGCAAGCACATGTACGAGGCGATGGTGTCCGGACCCCAGTCGATGCCGGTCTTCAACGACACCAACCTGTCCCCCACCGACAAGAACGACATCATCAGCTACATGCACGAGATCGACAAGAACCAGAACCCGGGCGGCATGACCTTGGGCAACCTCGGGCCGGTTTCAGAGGGAATGTTCATCTGGGTGTTCGGGCTGGGGCTGGTGATCGGAGCGGCTGTCTGGCTCGGTTCCAAGGCGGCCTGACCCCATGCGAGTCCTCGGCAACGACCTGCGACGCAACGGCACGAAGCGCGGCGTCACGCAAGAGAAGCACTGCCAATCGACAGGATCGATGACACGATGAACGAACACGGCACCGAGCCCACAGAGGCCGACGTGAGCCAGCCGGGCACCGCGCTGCGCCTTGGCCAAGGGCATATCCAGGGCACCGGCGGCATGCCCGAGCGCTTCACCGATCCCGGACCTGCCCCGCACGTTCACCGCCTGGCGGACCGCGACGAGCGCGCCGCACGTCGCGCCGAGCGTCAGGTCGCGGCCCTGTTCGGTATCTCGATGCTGGCCACCATGGTCTTCCTGGTCGCCTACTTCGCCATCGACCTTCACACCTACGCGTTCGTCCCCGGTATCGGCCAGGCGAACCTGTCCAACGTGGTCCTCGGTGTCAGCCTCGGCCTGAGCCTGCTGTGCATCGGGCTCGGCGCGGTTCACTGGGCCAAGACACTGATGCCCGACACCGAGGTGACGGAGCTGCGGCACCCGCAGCGCTCCTCCGACGAGGCGCGCCGGGACGCAGTCGGGACGATCATGGGCGGTGGCGATGCCGCCCAGCTGGCTCGTCGTCCCTTGATCAAGTACACCCTCGGGGGCGCGCTCGGCCTCTTTGCGCTTCCGCTGGCGCTACAGCTCGCCGGCAGCCTGGGGCCGCTTCCCAAGGCCGAGCTGTCAACGACGTTCTGGCGCAAGGGGATGCGGCTTGTAAAGGACCCCGAGCTGACCCCCATCAAGGCGAGCGACGTCACCATCGGGTCGGTCTTCCACGTCTTGCCCGACGGCATCGACAAGTCCAAGCACTTCCTCGAGGAGAAGGGCAAGGCCGCGGTTCTGCTCATGCGTCTGGACCCCAAGGACATCCTGGTCGCCAAGGAGCGAGACTGGGGCCACGACGGCATCGTCGCCTACTCCAAGATCTGCACCCACGTGGGATGTCCCGTGGGCCTCTACGAGCAGCAGACCCACCACCTGCTCTGCCCCTGCCACCAGTCGACCTTTGATGTGACGCAGGACTGCGAGGTCATCTTCGGTCCGGCCCATCGCCCCCTGCCGCAGCTGAAGATCACCGTTGATGCCGAGGGCTACCTGATGGCCGACTCCCCGTTCCGCGAAGCGGTCGGCCCGAGCTTCTGGGAGCGTGGATGAGCACCACAGCCACTCCGAAGGGCGCCGCTGGTCTGCGGGCCCACGACCCCAAGCATGAAGCACCCAAGGCAGGCCCGATGTCAAAGGTGGGCGGCCTGGCCGGATGGTTGGACGACCGTACCGGCACCGCCAGGCCGGTGGACTACCTTCTCAAGAAGGTCTTCCCTGACCACTGGTCGTTCATGCTGGGCGAGATCGCGATGTTCTCGCTGGTGATCGTCCTGGTGACCGGAACGTTCCTGACCTTCTGGTTCGTCCCGAGCGCCGGCGAGGTGATCTACAACGGGTCCTACGTGCCGCTCAAGGGCATAGCGATGAGCGAGGCGTTCAAGTCCACCGTTGACATCAGCTTCGATGTTCGCGGCGGTTTGATCATGCGCCAGATCCACCACTGGTCGGCCCTGATGTTCATCGCCGCAATCGTCGTGCACATGTGCCGGGTGTTCTTCACGGGCGCCTTCCGCAAGCCGCGCGAGATCAACTGGGTCATCGGCACGATCCTGTCCCTGCTGGCCATCAACGAGGGCTTCGCCGGCTACTCCCTTCCGGACGACCTGCTCTCGGGCACGGGCCTTCGGGCAGCTGAAGGCTTCATGCAGTCCATTCCTGTTGTGGG
>DATCQG010000012.1:0-3979 GCA_036569625.1 Dermatophilaceae bacterium
GGTGCGCAGATGTGGATGGAAGAGAAACTGGGCACCCGGGTCAACAACAACCGCACCGAAGAGGCCCTGGCCACAGGCGCACGCCGTATCGCGGTCGGTTGCCCCTTCTGCAACGTGCATGCTCGCCGACGGGCTCACCGAGAAGCAGGGCGGGACGAGTGCGCACGAGGATGTCGAGGTCGTCGACGTGGCCCAGATGCTCCTCGCCGCCGTCCGCCGCGGCCCGCCGACCTAGGGACCGTGCGGCCCCGGACCGCTGACCGGCCGGGTCGGCACGACGCGTAGCTGGTTTGTTTCGTCAATGCGCGCTGACGATCCCTTGGGTTCAAGGGGTCAGCGCAACACCCCGAGTTTTGGGGTGTTGGGTGTCCGCAAGAAATGCGCGTCCGTTTCCTGCCCGCCGGGGGCCTTTGAACAAGCGTGGGGGTCGTCTGCCTCCTCGTCGTGATTATCAGCGGCGGTTTTGGCGTGCGATCCGTGCGGGGCTGAGCGTCGAGGCGGCCTCGGCGTGTCTGGGGATCGATAAGCGGACCGGACACTACTGGTTCAGCAAGGCTGGCGGGGTGGCCCCGTTGTCGCTTGTCGAGCCGGTCAAGACCCGGACGTTGAACATCGCCGAGCGGGAGAAGATCCTGGCCGGGATCAACCAGGGTCTCTCGATCCGGGCGATCGCTGCCGGCATCGGTCGGGCACCCTCGACGGTCTGTCGTGAGCTGGCCAAGAACCTGGGGCAGAAGTACTGTCCGGTTCCTGGTGGTCCGGGCCGGCCCCGGGTCCGGGGATGGGACTACTCCCCGAACCTGGCGCAGCGACGAGCCGACGCCTGTGCGGAACGACCCAAGGTGGCCAAGCTGGCCGATCACCCGCGGCTGCGCGCCGAGGTGCAGGATCGGTTGGAACAGGAGCACAGTCCCGAGCAGATCGCGGCCCGGCTGCGCACCGAGTTCCCTGACGAACCGGAGATGTGGGTGTCACACGAGACGATCTACCAGTCGCTGTACGTCCAGGGCCGCGGCGCGCTGCGCCGCGACCTGCACCAGCGCCTGCGGACCGGGCATGCCTTGCGCAAACCGCGACGCAAGACCGGGCAGCGACGCGGCAGGATCCCGGGGATGGTCAACATCAGCGAGCGCCCACCCGAGGTCGAAGACCGCGCCGTGCCCGGCCACTGGGAAGGCGACCTGGTGCGCCACGAGGCGCTGTATTACCGAGTGGAGGTGAAAGACCTGCGCCGTCGTGCTGTCGCAGCAGCATGACGAAGCTGGGGGCAGCCTGAACCGGGAGACGCCGGTGAGGGTGGCAAGCAGCCCCGACAACGCCGGGACGGATCAGCACTACCGGATGGTCCGGGTCCGGCAAGCAAAACAGGAAGGTGTACGAGAGGAACCAGTGTTCTAACGCTTCTCAAGTCTCCCGCCAGCTCGAACCCGGTGGATCTGGGCTGGTCTGCGATGCGCACCAACACCTATGTGTTGGGAACTCCGTGGTTGGTTAAGGTCGCTGGCCGCGGAGGCCACGGTGAATGCCTGCGGCGTAGCCGTGGCGATATCGCAGGGGCATAGCTGGGCACCTCACCTGTTGATCGGTATGCAGTGAACGTGGGAACCGCCGTGAGGCTCCCGCACCGCCGTCTTCATCCAGTGATGGTGGTGTCCGGGTTGGCGCGTCGTCTGTCGATGGCCACACGGTGGGGCGGAGGGACCGTAGTAGTCCGAGCGGGGGAAAGCCTCGTACATGGCCAAGGGTCCCAGCGGATTGACGCAGTGCGCACAACACGATCGGAGGCGCTGATGAATATCGGTGAATCGCTGTGGCCGGACCCTGTTGGGGCTGCGCGGCGGGTACGACAGATGCAATGCAAGCTGCACCAGTGGGCGGTCGGGGATCCCGGCCGCCGCTTTGATGATGTGTTCAACCTTGTCTACCACCCGGATTTTCTCACCGTCGCGTGGGAACGGGTGGCAGGGAACACGGGTGCGCGGACCGCCGGTGTGGACCGGGTGAGCCCGGCATCGATCGCCGAGGGTGCTGAGGTTGTCGAGTTTCTGGAGCAGGTGCGGGAGCAGTTGAAGTCCCGCACGTTTGCTCCACTGCCGGTGCGGGAGCGTTTGATCCCCAAGCCGGGCAGTAGCAAACTGCGACGCCTTGGTATCCCGACCGCGATGGATCGGGTGGTGCAAGCATCCTTGGTGTTGGTGTTGGAGCCGGTGTTCGAGGCGGACTTCAAACCGGTCAGTTACGGTTTCCGCCCCAGACGTCGTGCTCAGGACGCGATCGCTGAGATTCACGCCCTCGGGTCCAGGAACTATCACTGGGTCTTCGAGGCTGATATCGCGGCGTGTTTCGACGAACTCAAGCACTCGGCTGTGATGGGTCGGGTGCGACTGCGGGTCGCCGACAAACGCGTCCTGGCCCTGATCAAGGCATTCCTCACCGCGGGCGTGATGTCCGCGGACGGGAAGGTCAGGAACTCAAACACCGGCACACCTCAAGGCGGCATCGTGTCGCCGTTGCTGGCCAACATTGCCTTATCGGTGTTGGACGAGCACTTCTGTACGAAGTGGGATGCCCATCGGACACCCTGGCGGCGAGAGGCCCACCGCAAACGTGGCGGGGCCACCTATCGGATCGTCCGCTACGCGGACGACTTCGTGATCATGGTGGCCGGAACCAAAGCGCACGCGGACCGGCTCTGGGACGAAGTAGCTGAGGTGATCGCCCCTTTGGGGCTACGCCTTTCAGTCGAAAAGACCCGGGTTTGCCACCTGGACGAGGGGTTCGACTTCCTCGGGTTTCACATCCAGCGACGCTGTAGGAAGGGAACCAGCAAGAACAGCGTCTACACCTACCCATCGAAGAAGGCTCTGCTTTCGGTCATGGCCAAGGTGCGGGCGCTGACCAAGAAGGCACAACATCATGGCCTTGCTGACCTGCTCGGCCGGCTCAACTCCCTGTTGCGCGGCTGGTGTGCGTACTTCCGCCACGGGGTGTCCAAGGCAACCTTCGGCTACCTCGACGCCTTCGCCTGGCATCGAGTGACCCAATGGCTGCTCAAACGACACCCGAGAATCACGTGGCGCGACCTCTACCGACGGTTCCTGACCGGAAGGCCAGGTAACCGTCCGGCAGCGGAAGGGATCATCATGTTCGACGCTGGAACGGTACCCATCACTCGCTACCGCTGGCGCGCGAGCAATATCCCCACACCATGGGCCAGCACCGCAGGAACCCTTGTTCCTGCATAACACGGCAGTCCGTGGAGCGCCGGATGCGATGAGAGTCGCACGTCCGGTGCGGAGGGCGGGCCGGGGAAACGGGCCGGGAGTAATCCCGACACCGCGCCCCGGTCCGACCCCTACATCGTCGGGGCCCACAGTGGCTCGGCGATCGGGACCCTGGTCGAACGCAGCACCGGGTTCGTCATGCTGCTACACCTACCCGGCAACCACGGAGCCGACGCGGTCCAAGAAGCCATGGTGGTCGCGATGAGCCAGCTGCCCTCGGTCCTGAAGAAGACCCTGACCTGGGACCAGGGCGCAGAGATGTCCAACCACGTCCAGATCGCCGCGGCCACCGACCTGGACATCTACTTCTGCGACCCACACTCACCCTGGCAACGCGGCAGCAACGAGAACACCAACGGGCTACTGCGCCAGTACTTCCCCAAGAGCACCGACCTCTCGGTGTACGCACCGGACTACCTCGAGCACGTCGCGATGAAACTGAACAACCGGCCCCGCAAACGACACAACTGGAAGACCCCAGCGGAAAGGCTTCACGAGCTACTCTCAGAACCGTTCAATCCACCAGGTGTTGCGTTGACCGGTTGAATTCGCCGGTGGGATTGATGCAACAAACCAGCTATCGGCGGGTCTGCGAGGCGAACGCACGCCACATGAAGCAACGACCGGGCCCCACCTCACGTGGTGGCCCGGTCGTTGCCATGTGGCGAGGGATCAGGTGTGTCCGATCGGGTCGT
>DATCQG010000013.1:0-6989 GCA_036569625.1 Dermatophilaceae bacterium
GCCAGCAGTAGTGTCGTGGTCGGTCAGAGCAACGACGTCGAGGCCGGTCTGGACCGCGGAGGAGATGACCTCGGCCGGTGACTGCCTGCCATCACTGGCGGTGGAGTGGGTGTGAAGGTCGATGCGCACGGCCTAAGGCTATGACAGCAGCCCTGGATCACCCGGATGGCCAAGGACCCGATTGTTGACAGGCAAGGCAACCTTTTGACCCAGTCCTCCGTAGTGGAAGGCATGACCATGACGGGAGTGGCGCTGTGAGACCTTCGAAGGCGGAGCGCGACACGTCGTTCGCCGTATTCATGGGCGAGGCGGCACCTGCGCTGTTGCAGACCGCATGGTTCCTTACCGGCGACATCGACCGCGCCCGGGAGCTGACCCAGGCAGCCTTCGTCAAGACCTACGTCGTCTGGCACAAGATCGACCAGGACAGAGCCCTCTCCTACGCGCGACGTTGCCTGGTCAACCACAAGATCGACGTATGGCGTTCCACTCGCCACGAAGTTGCGGCTGACTTGACCAGCACGGGACCCGAGCGCGCGTCAGCTTGGCAGCCGAACGAGCGCGCAGTCACAGCCAGTGATGATCGAGATGACCTCGTGCGCCGGCTTTCTCGGCTGCCGGAACGACAACGCAAGATCGTCGTCCTGCGTCCGCCGTCACCGGATCACGGCTGCCTTCTCTGCGGCCGTGGCCGTCGCGTTGGTGGCCACCGGAGAGACCCTACTGACCCGACCCCACGACTCGGCCGCGCCGGTTCCCGCAAGTCACGTCGCAACGAATGGCATCGTGCGGGCACAGGCGGGATTCTCCTCCGGCACAGCCCAGGTAGAGCTCAACCGCGACGTCAGCGTGGAGTCCAACGTGAAGTACTCGTACATCACCTTGGATGGAGTGCGACATGACGTGGGCGCCTCGTCCACCGGCAAACCCGGCCAGAAGCCAGATGCCACCTGGCGCTCCGCCATGGTGGACGGTCACCCGGTCACGATCGGTCTCGTTCCCAGCCCAGCTCGCAATCTGGAGGTCACCTTCGCCGGTGGCAGCCAACACGGCATCTCGCTCGCAGAGCTGAAAGGCACCGGCTATGTGATGTTTGCCGTCGACTACGCGTTGTTCGAGAAGGCGCCGACGAACGCAGCCGTGTTGGGCACCAACATCAAGGAGGCGACTCGAACTTCCGAGATCGCATCCATCTCCTGGTCCGGGCCAACCGGGATCGTCGATGGCATCGCGGGCGACCAGCGGCTGACGGGTCGGGTTCTGAACATCGACAAGTCCGTCGCGGTCAAGGTGGTGCTGCGGCCGGGGGATGGCGGAAAGACGACGGTCTCCGGACAAGTCGTGATCCAGATCGGCGGTGGAGCCTCTTCATTCCGCTCCATGACCGTCGCCACCACTGATCCCTCCGGAGCCGCCGTCGTCACCGGGCGCACACCATTCCTTCAGAAGGCCGCCATCAAGGGGGGCGCGCACAGGGGGTCTACGACGGCGCACCCCTGGCGGCTGGAATCCTCCCACCCGGTGCCACGGAGATCGGGGTCATCCTGACCACGAACGAGGCCAGGACCGGACTCGCAGTGTCGACACGCCTCTCCGATGGCAGGGTGATCTTCGCGCTCAACGGGAATTTCGGCCTGTCAGCCGATCCGAGCAAGGACTCGATCAAAGCCGTCACCTGGACCAACGCCGACGGCTCGCAGGGTCGGATCGCGGTGACCCAGGGGCAACCCTGACCACCCCCTCACATCGCAACCACCCGTCATACAGAAGATGTATGGCGGGTGGTTGTGTTCCCAAGCAACGGGTTTCAGCTCTTGGCCGGAGGCTCCACCAAGGTCGGACGGCCCGGCTGCTCGCCGCCGCGAGCCTCCAGGTAGCTGTTCTTCGGCACCATGACCTTGCGCCTGAAGATGCAGACCACTGTGCCGTCCTGCTTATAACCCCGGGTCTCCACATGGACAACGCCACGGTCGTCCTTGGACGTTGACTCCCACTTGTCGAGAACGGTGGTCTCGCCATAGATGGTGTCCCCGTGGAAGGTCGGCGCGACATGTCGCAGCGACTCGATCTCGAGATTGGCGATGGCCTTGCCGGATACATCCGGAACGCTCATGCACAGCAGCAGCGAGTAGGATGTAGTTGCCGACCACGACGTTCTTGCCGAACTGGGTCGTCTCGGCATACTTCGCGTCGAGGTGCAGCGGATGGTGGTTCATCGTCAACAGGCAGAACAGGTGGTCGTCATACTCGGTGACCGTCTTCCCGGGCCAGTGCTTGTAGACCGCGCCGACCTCGAACTCTTCGTAGCTGCGCCCAAATTGCATAGTCGCCATCGTGCCACGCTCCGACAAGGTCGCCATCCCCGCACATAGCGCAGGTCCGTCATTGATCGAGCACTCCCGATGGTGCGCCGTCAATGACGAACCTGCGCTACGTGAGTTATCCACAGGGTCACGGCGCGGCTGCCCCCACTCGGCCATGCTGTCCCCACCATGAACGACCTCCTCGCGAAGCTCAGCGCAGCACACTTTGGCGCGTTCACGTCGCGCGACGCCTATGAGTGCGGCTACCACCGGCAGTCATTGAGCCAGCTGGTGCGCCGCGGCCAGATCCTGCGAGTGGGACCTGGTGCGTATGTCGACCGCAAGCGTTACGAGGCTGCCTCGCCGGAGCGCCGGCACGAGATGTCGACCCGAGCAGTAGTGCGCACGTTCGACGGCAGGGTCTACGCGAGCCACTACTCGGCGCTCACGCTGATGTCGCTGCCTGTCTTCGGCGCGCCGCTGGGCCACATCCACGTTGCGCGAGCGGCCGACGCGCTGAGTCGGCGTCGTTCCGGGCTCTCCATCCACACGGCATACGGCAATGGGGCTGGGCGCTTCATCGGGGGGACACCCAGCGTTACCCCTGCCCTGGCCATCCTGGGCGCTGCAATGACCTGTGGTATCGAGACTGGGGTCGTGGCGGCTGATGCCGCATTGGCCGTCGGCAAGCTCACCGTGGACGACCTCCAGACCTGGCTGAACAGACTCTCGCGGCATCGCAACGTGACCCGCGCGCGTCAAGCCGTCCGGTTGGCTGATGCGCGGTCCGAGTCTGTCGGAGAATCACGAACTCGGCTGATGCTCAATGCCATTGGCTTCCGACCAACCCCACAGGTCGAAATTCGCGACCCGCAGGGGAAACTGATAGGACGGGTCGACTTCCTGCTGAAGCGCGAGCGCATCATTGTCGAGTTCGATGGGCTGATGAAGTATGCCGGAGCCAACGGACGCGAGGCCTTGGCTGCTGAGAAGGCACGCGAGGATCGGCTCCGCGCGCTTGGCTACGAGTTCGTCCGACTGACGTGGGCCGATCTGTCACGGCCGGCGACTGTCGACCGTCAGCTGCGGTTCGCCATTGCGCGGGCATGGGCTCGCCGCGCCAGCTGACGACGTCTCTCGGCCACATAGCGCAGGTCCGTCATTGATCGAGCACTCCCGATGGTGCGCTATCAGTGACGGACCTGCGCTATCTCGTGAACCCGCTTGCCGGAGTCCTGACTCGACCAGCGCCGAGCCGTAGCGCTGCTCTGGGTGTCACCATGACACGATGTCGGCGTGAGCGAAGAACAACACAAGTCAAATAACCGTGGACGCCCCGTCACCGACGAGTTCCGTGCCTTCGTCGCGACCAATTGGGTCCCCCGACCCACCGCCAAGCCTGTCCCGGCGGAGGTCGTGCCGTATGCCGCTCGGCGCCGAGCCGCGGTCTCGGCCGCTTTCCCGGGCGAGCGGCTCGTCATACCGGCTGGTGGTCTGAAGGTCCGCAACAACGACTGCGACTATGTCTTCCGCCCGCACACTGCTTTCGCCCACCTGACCGGCCTCGGCGGCGATCGCGAGCCCGACGCCGTTCTGGTGCTCGAGCCTCTCGAGGACGGCTCGCACGAGTCGATCCTGTATTTCCGTCCGTTGGCTGACCGCGACACCGAGGAGTTCTTCGGGGACTCCCGTTATGGCGAGTTCTGGGTCGGCGCCCGCCCCGGGCTGGCAGACATCGAGGCAGAGCTCGCCGTGTCCGCACGCCACATCAACGATTTCCCCGATGCGGTGGGCAAGAACATCGGTGCAACCGGCATCCGGATCGTGCGCGACGCCGACCGCGAGCTGACCGCAGCGGTTGACGCGCTTCGTGAGGAGTCTGCCGACTCCAGCGAGACCCTCCGCGACGCGGACGACGAGCTCGCCCACTTCCTGTCAACGCTGCGACTTGTCAAGGACGAGTGGGAGATTCGGCAGATGCGTGACGCGATCGAGGCGACGGCCAACGGCTTCGACGCCGTCATCGCGGCTCTGCCGGACGCGCTCGAACGCGGTCGTGGCGAGCGGTGGGTCGAGGGTGTCTTCGGTCTCCACGCCCGACACCAGGGCAATGGCGTCGGCTATGACTCGATCTGCGCCGCAGGTGACCACGCGAACACCCTGCACTGGATCAAGAACACAGGCGACATCACGGACGGCGACCTGCTGCTGCTGGATGCGGGCGTCGAGGTCGACTCACTCTTCACCGCCGATATCACTCGCACCCTGCCGGCCAACGGCCGCTTCAGCGAGGCACAGCGCCAGGTCTATGACGCCGTCTACGCCGCCCAGGAGGCCGGGATCGCAGCAGTCAAGCCGGGCGCAAAGTTCTCCGATGTCCACGATGCTGCAATCCGGGTCATCGCCGAGCATCTGCACGCCTGGGGGTTGCTGCCCAATGGCGTTGACGTCGCGGCCACCCTGGACAAGGAGCACGGGCAGTACCACCGGCGCTGGATGGTTCATGGCACCAGCCATCACCTTGGCCTGGACGTTCATGACTGTGCGCTGGCCCGTCGCGAGGAGTACATGGGCGCCGAGCTGGCCCCCGGGATGATCCTCACCGTCGAGCCCGGGCTCTATTTCAAGGCCGACGACCTCCTGGTGCCCGCCGAGCTGCGCGGAATCGGGGTCCGCATCGAGGACGACGTGCTGGTCACCTCCGACGGCTGCGAGAACCTGTCCGCCGACATGCCGCGCACGTCCACCGACGTCGAGGCGTGGATCGCCAACATCCCCAAGAGCTAGAGCTGACACGAGGGTTGAAGGTGGCTCGCGGCCCCATCAAGGGAGCCTGCGAGCAGGGGCAAGAGCCACCCTCAACCCGAGGCAAGAGGCGCAAATGGTGCTCGGAGGTAGCGCTGTCAGGCCGTGAGGGGCTGACCGCCGGGCATGTTCGCCAGCAGAGTCCGACCCTGCTCGGCAAGCTTGTGCTCCACGAGGACCTCGTAGCGCGTTGCCACGACTTGGCTCACCGACGTGAAATCCCGCCGACCCTTGGTCGCGGCATACCCGATCGTTGCCCAGACGAGGCCGAAGACGGCACCGAACGCCACCGTCGACAGGACAGCGAGCGAGGAGTTGCCCTGACCGAACAACGCGAAGATGAGCCCGACGAACAGCCCCATCCACATGCCCGACAAGGCACCGGCCCCGGCAACCCGACCACGGGTCAGCCGCCCGGTCACCCGCTCGACCTGCTTGAGGTCGGTTCCGACGATCATGCAGTTCTGGACGGGGAAATCGTGGTCGGACAGGTAGTCGACCGCCTTCTGGGCGTCCGCGTACTTGTCGTAGGTCCCGAGCGACATCGGGTACTCCAGGATGAGCCCACCGATCGGGATCCGGCCGCGCCCTGACATTCCCTGCTGAGTGCTCATGAGGCCATTCTGTCCCACTCAGCGCAACTTGTAGTCCTCGAGCAGCCGGCGACCGATGATCATCCGCTGGATGTCGGCCGTGCCCTCGCCGATCAGCAGCATCGGCGCCTCGCGATAGAGCCGCTCGATCTCGTACTCCTTGGAGTAGCCATAGCCCCCATGGATGCGGAACGAGTCCGAGACCACCTCGGCGCAGTACTCAGAGGCAAGGTACTTCGCCATGCCGGCTTCCAGGTCGTTGCGCTCGCCGGAGTCCTTGCGCCGCGCCGCCCGGACCATCATCTGGTGCCCAGCCTCGATCTTGGTGGCCATCTCGGCCAGGCGGAACATCACGGCCTGGTGCTCGGCAATCTTCTTGCCGAAGGTCTCACGCTGCTGGGCGTAGGCGATCGCAAGCTCGAACGCCCTGAGGGCAACGCCGCAGGCGCGGGCGGCGACGTTCACGCGGCCCACCTCGACGCCGTCCATCATCTGGTAAAAGCCCTTGCCCGGCTCACCGCCGAGAATCTGAGCCGTGGTCGTGCGGTAGCCGTCGAGGATGAGCTCGGTGGTGTCGACGCCCTTGTATCCCATCTTCTCGATCTTGCCGGGGATGGTCAGGCCCGGCGCGGTCTCACCGAAACCGGGCTCCTTGTCGACCAGGAAGGTCGTCATGTTCCTGTACACCGAGTCGGCACCGGTATCCGTCTTCACAAGCACTGCAACGAGATTGGAGGTTCCGCCGTTGGTCAGCCACATCTTCTGACCGTTGATCGTCCACTCGCCGTCACCGCCCAACACGGCCTTGGACTTGATCGCCGCGACGTCGGAACCGCAGCCCGGCTCGGACATCGAGAATGCGCCACGGACCTCACCGGTCGCCATCCGCGGCAGGTACCTCTGCTTCTGCTCCTCCGTCCCGTGCTGAATCAGCATGTAGGCGACGATGAAGTGGGTGTTGATGATCCCGCTGACGCTCATCCAGCCGCGGGCGATCTCCTCGACGCACAGCGCGTAGGTCAGCAGGGACTCGCCCAGCCCGCCGTACTCCTCAGGGATCATCAGGCCGAAGATCCCCATCTCCTTCATCCCCTCGACGATCTCCGCCGGGTACTCGTCCTTGCGTTCGAGCTCCATGGCCACAGGGATGATCTGCTCGTCGACGAACTTGCGCACCAGCTTGACGAGCTCGGTCTGGTCCTCGGTAAGGCCCTCGGTGTGCTGGAGTCGTGCCATCGCGGTATGCCGCCCTTGCATGTGGGTTCCAGAAACTACCTGCGAGTATGCC
>DATCQG010000014.1:0-2607 GCA_036569625.1 Dermatophilaceae bacterium
CGAAGTCCCACGGCTACCCGCACATGGGCTGAACGCCGCGCTTTAAGGGCTCTCCTGACGCATCCGTGGGTGGTTCTTGGGCCGCTGATGAGCAACACGCCGTTCCCGCTTAGGTTTTGGGCTGTCTGAAGGTCCAGAAGCGGTGAGTGGAGAACGGCGTGATGCCCTGATCGCCCTCGCCCTGCTCAGCCTCGGTGAAGTCGCAGTGGTTGTCCTTCCCAGGCCCGTTTGACGACGTTCTTTGCGACTTCGCGGGCTGATCGCCGGGTCGGGAACCGGTTGGCATCGGATGGCGAGGGGGTTGTCGGTGGGGCTGACTAGACTGGACATATGTTCGAAACCATCGCAGATCAGGGCCCAGCCGGGGTCCTTGCTGCGATGACCGAGCACCTGGCCAAGCTCCCCTCCGAGCTGTGGCGCACCGAGAACGACGGGTTCGCGTCGATCGCCGCGGCCATCGACGCCCTGGCCGTCCAGGTCGACTGCACCCGGGTCGGCCTCGTCCAAGAAGCGCAGTCCCGCGGGGTGGTGTCCGCGTCCTCCTCCTCGACGCCCGCGGACTGGCTGATGGCTAACTCCTTCCACCTCGAACCCTCCGACGCCGCCCGGACCGCGGACCTGGCCCGGGCCTGCGCCCAACCGGCCAACCAGATCATGGCCGCCGCCGTAGCCGGGGGAACCCTGACCGTCCGCAAGGCGGTCACCGCGCTACGCCAGCTGAACCAGGTCGAACACGCCCTGGCCCCCGGCAAACGCGAAGAAGCCCTGGCCTCCCTGACCCAGATGGCCCAAACCGGCTACGACCGCAACGTCATCGCCGTCGGACGCGCCCTGATGTCCCTGGTCGGGGCCGACCGGGCCCTGGAACGCGACGAAGACGCCCTGCGCGCCCTGTCCTCCCTGCGGCTGTTCCCGCTGGAGAACGGGATGCTGCGAGTCAGCGGCCAGCTCGACCCCGAAGCCGGCGCGGTCCTGACCGCAGCCCTGGACCCCCTCACAGCACCACACCCCGCCAAACCCCAACCCGCCGGCCCAACGAAGAACCCCGACATCGGCTGGGCCGACCCCCAAACCGGGCGCGACCTGCGCCCCGCCGACCGGCGCCGAGCCGAAGCCCTCATCGAGATCTGCCGCCGAGCCGCCGCAGCCGGCCGATCCGCCCCCAAGGGCACCAAAGCCACCCTGATCGTCCTGATCAACAACGAGCACCTCACCGGCCGCGTCCAAGGCTACGGCCGCGCCCTGGACGGGACCGTGGTCTCCCCAGAGACCGTCCGCAAGATGGGCTGCGACGCCTCGATCATCCCCGTAGTCCTGGGCAGCAAAGGCCAACCCCTGGACGTCGGGCGCCTCAAACGCCTGGTCACCCAATCCATGCAAGCCGCCCTCTGGATCCGGGACAAAGGCTGCACCTTCCCCGGCTGCGGGCGACCACCACAATGGTGCGACGCCCACCACGTCATCCACTGGGCCGACGGCGGACCCACCTGCCTACTCAACCTCGCCCTCCTCTGCGCCCACCACCATACCTACGTCCACCAACACGACCTGACCGCCACAGTCACCGCCTTCGGCGTCATCTGGCAAACATGAACGCCCCCAAACCCCCAGGAGAACTCTGCCCATCGCCAAGCCGCGAGCACAAAACAACGTCGACCGGTGGGCGCTGGATCCTTGGTGGGCGCTGCATCCTCAGTAGTCGCCGGACCTCAGTAGTCGCCGGAGCTTCAGCGGTCGCTGGATCGGGCAGCCCCTTCTGCCTCGAAGGCGCGCTCAGGGCCTCGACCCGCCCTCAGCCGGCGGGTGGCGCCCTCAGGAGGCTGGCTGGACCCCTGAACCGCCCCGGCTGCGCGCTCTACGCCGTGCTCAAACCCAACTTGTTCAATGATGCGGTTGAGGTCCTCGACCGAGGCGAACTCAACGGTCAGCTTGCCTTTGCGCTGTCCGAGGCTGATCCGCACCCGAGTGTCCAAGCGGTCGGAGAGGCGGGCGGCCAGGTCGTCCAGCTGCGGGTGGCGGGCCCCGGGACGCGGCTTGCGGGCACGGGGAGCGTCGTCGCCACCGAGCGTGACGATCTCCTCGACGCTGCGCACGGAGAGCCCCTCGGCCACGATCCGCTGGGCCAGTCGCTCCATCGAGGCGCCGTCAGCCAGTCCGAGCAGGGCTCGGGCGTGGCCGGCGCTCAGCACACCGGCAGCGACACGGCGCTGCACCAGCGGCGGGAGCTTGAGCAGGCGCAGCGTGTTGGAGATCTGGGGCCGTGAGCGGCCGATCCGGGCGGCGAGCTCGTCATGGGTACAGCCGAAGTCGTCCAGCAGCTGCTGGTACGCCGCCGCCTCCTCCAACGCATTGAGCTCGCTGCGGTGCAGGTTCTCCAGGAGGGCATCGCGCAGCAGGTCGTCGTCGTGAGTGTCCTTGATGATGGCGGGGATGAAGTCCAGCCCGGCGGCCTCTGTGGCTCGCAGGCGACGCTCGCCCATGATCAGCTCAAACTGTGGCTGCTGCACCCCATCAGGGCTCTGACCTGCGGTGTTCTCAAGCTCCTCGACCGGGATGGGCCGCACGACAATCGGCTGCAGCACTCCGATCTCGCGGATGGAGTTGACC
>DATCQG010000015.1:0-10346 GCA_036569625.1 Dermatophilaceae bacterium
GCTACGTGATGATGGACTACGACGTGTCGGTCGAGCTGGTGGAGCAGGCCTGCGCGCTGACGCCGGGCCTTGAGTCACCGACCGTGTCCCCGCTGCATGAAAAGGGCTACGTCGCGGTGCGATCGATGGTGCCGCGGAACCGCACGAACCAGGTGATGGACGAGCTCTACGACCTCGGCGCGAGGGCGATCCTGGTCACCGACATCGCCGCCTGCCGGCTCTGATGCCCCGCGCGTCGGGTGCCGTCCCTCCTGCGCCCGACCCGTATGCCGTGTTCCGTCCCCGGCGCGGGCGTCGGGTCGCCCTGACGATGGCGGTGTTGTCCATGCTCATCTTCGTGGGCGGCGCCATCTCGCTGCCCCAGGTGGATCCGCTCTTCGGTGGCTGGGGTGTGCCCGACCGGCTGCTCCTGGTCGGCTGTGGCGCCGCCGTCTCCTCGTTGCTCTGGCGCTATGCCACGATCCGGGCAGTCCCCTCCACGCAGGCTCTGGTGATCCGTAACCTGCTCACCACGCGCACGCTGGAGTGGGCGCAGATCGTCCGCGTGCAGTTCGGAGGCGGTGCGCCCTGGGTGAGCGTGGACCTGGATGACACCGACACTGTTGCGGTGATGGCGATCCAGAAGGCGGATGGAGCTCTTGGTCAGGCCGAGGCGGCGCGTCTGTCCGCGCTCGTGCAGGTTCACAGTCGGCCACACCCCCCGAGCTGAGGCAGACCGTCAGGGGATGGAGGGCTCGGCGCGGAAAGCTGAGGGCTGAGGCTGAGAGCGAAGGATTCCGGTCCGCCGTCACGGCACCTTGCGCAGGTCTGGCTTCAGCTCGAGCACCAGCGCAATCTGGACCAGCATCATGAGAGCCATCAGCAGCCAGATCACGTGGAAGTCGCCGGTGAGGTCCCTCAGCGCCCCCGTGACCGTGGGGCCGAACGACGCGATCGTGTAGCTCACGAAGAAGGCCATGGCGGTCAGTCGCCCACTGCCGGCCGGGGTTTCGGCGTAGTCCACCAGCAGCACCAGTGCGAGCGAGAACGCCGCCCCCTGCCCGAGCCCTAGCACGACGACCCACACCCAGGCGGCGGCATCAGGTGCCAGGAGGAGCCCGAGCATTCCCACCAGCCCCAGAACGGCGGCGGGCATCAGCAGGGCCCGATGGTCGTGGATCTTGTCCGTGAGCACCGGCCCGAGCAGCCCCGAGACCAGCTGGGCGCCGCCGAAGGCCGACAGCAGGTAGCCGGCCGTCGTCGGGTCCCAGCCGCGGGCCACGTACGACGGAGCGATCCATGCCAGGCTTGAGTAGAACGCCCAGGACTGGACGGCCAGGTATGCCGCGATCAGCCACGCCGTGGGGTGTCGCCATGGCAGCCCATGACTTGTGGCGGCAACCGGGTTGGCGACCTTGTACCTCGAGATGCCCACGGTGACCGGCGCCCAGGCCAACGCGCCCACTGCGGCGAGGATGCTCCAGGACGCCAACGAGCCCTGCCACGATCCGAACCGCGCCGCCAGCGGCACAGAGAGTGCGGATGAGGCTGCAGCCCCGCCCATCATGGCGAGCATGTAGAGGCCGGTGATGGTCCCCGTTCGCTCCGGTGGGAAGACCGCCTTGACCAGCCGGGGGAGCAGGGTCCCGGCCACCGCTATGCCGAAGCCGGCGAAGAAAGTGCCGGCATACAGTGCCCAGAGGTGATCGCCCCACCAGCGCAGGAGCACGCCCGCGAACACCGCGATCATGGCGATCTGGACCGAGGCGACTGCGCCGAACCGTTGCCCGAGCCGTTGGGCGGCCGGCGCCAGCAGCCCCATGCAGAGGACGGGCAAGGTCGTGACGGCGCCGATCCAGGCGCTGGACAGGTCCAGGTCTGCGGCGATCGTCCGGGCGAGGGGCGGGACACTGGCGATGGCCGTCCGCAGGTTCGCTGAGACGGCGACAAGCGACAGGGCCATCAGCCACAAAGGTGGCAGCTCTGCGGGGCCGCGGACCGGGTGGTCGGGCGAGGTCATTGCGTGGTGTCCAGGATGACGTCTGCGCGCTCCCGCGTCCTGTCCCCCTCGAACAGGGCCTCCTCGAGGACGGCCCAGTCCCGCCAGCGGGGCAGATATGGGTCGCCGTCACGTTCGATGCCTCTTCGGAAGCGGACGGCACGGTCGGCCTCGAGCCAGATGAGCACCGATACGAGCCCCGCGCCAGGTCCCGCGCCGGAGCCCACACCCTCCACCAGCAGGAGGTCTGCAGGGGGGAGATCGAGCCACCCGGCATACCTGTCGTGCTCCCAGTCCCAGCGTCTGTATGCCGCATGCTCTCCACGTGCGAATGGGGCCAGGACGTGGTCGTACAGGTCGCCAACGGCCTGTTCGAGGCCGTTCCATCCGGGGTAGAGGTCGTCCATGTGCAGGATCCGCGCGCTCGGAAGGTGTTCGGCCAGGGTGGCGGCGTACTCCGTCTTACCGGCGCCACTGGGCCCATCGATGGCGACGACCTTCGTGGCGCCGCACCGGGGTTCGGCCTTGTCGATGGCCAGGAGCGCTGCCTCGATCGCCTTGTCGGTCGAAGTGAAGTGCATCTCTGGACTGTAGACAGCCGGGTGGTGCAGTGGGCGCCTCGGTAGGCTCGCGTGGTGAGTGTCGCGATACGGGTCATCCCCTGCCTTGATGTGGACGCAGGCCGCGTGGTCAAGGGGGTCAACTTCGAGAACCTGCGTGATGCGGGTGATCCCGTTGAGCTGGCGAAACGGTACGACGAGCAGGGCGCGGACGAGCTGACGTTCCTCGACGTCACCGCCAGCAGTGGCAACCGCGAGACCACCTATGACGTGGTCCGCCGCACGGCAGAGCAGGTCTTCATCCCCCTCACCGTGGGCGGGGGCGTGCGCTCGGTCGACGACGTGGACCATCTGCTGCGGGCCGGGGCCGACAAGGTGGGTGTCAACACAGCGGCCATCGCCCGCCCGGAGCTGATCGCCGACATCGCGGATCGTTTCGGCTCCCAGGTACTGGTGCTGTCCGCTGATGTCCGGCGTCGACGTGACGTCTCGGGTTCACCCACGGATGAGTTCGAGGTGACCACCCACGGTGGTCGTGAGGGCACAGGCTTGGACGCCATCGCTTGGTGTGCCCAGGCAGTGGATCTGGGGGCTGGTGAGATCCTGCTCAACTCGATGGACGCCGACGGCACCAGACACGGGTTCGACCTGGAGCTGATCCGATCTGTTCGCCGAGAGGTGAGCGTGCCCCTGATCGCCAGCGGTGGCGCGGGCAAGGTCGCCGACTTTGCTCCAGCTGTCGACGCGGGGGCCGACGCCGTGCTGGCCGCCAGCGTCTTCCACTTCGGTGACCTCACCATCGGCCAGGTCAAGGATGCACTCCGCAGCCACGGACTGCCTGTGCGCTGAGCCGGTGCGCTCCGCCCGGCTCTGAGCCTGCGCTCTGAGCCTGTGGCCCGGCCGCACTGCCTGTGTGGGATCTGCGGGTGGCTCAGATGGCGGCGACGGCTTCCTCAGGTCCGGAGACGTCGACCTGCGCGACGCCCCGGCGCCCGAACGAGTGGAGCAGCAGCTCGCCCGGCGTGCCCGTGAGGACGACGGTGCCGAGCTCGGTCATGGGGTGGACCTGGCGACGGCCATGCAGCGGCGCTACGAGTACGACGCCCACTCGTGAGCGCGCGTACCTCAGGCGGGCGGTCTTCGAGACGATGCTCCACAGCGCCCACTCAAGATCGATGGGCAGCATGCGAGCCGTCCACACCTGGCCGCCCCGGAGCACGTCCTCGTGGTGGACGAAGAACTCGGCGGTGTTGATCGCCTCGTCCACCCGCGCCAGCGAGACCGGGGACCAGGCCGGGGGACCTGTTCGGACCAGATTCACAAGTCTCGGCCAGTCCCCCGCGGCATACCCGTTCTGCACCTGCTCTGCGCGCCGGGCCAGACCTGGCACCCAGATTCCCGCGGAAACGTCGGGTCGGCGCTCGCGTATGACGAGGTGGGCGGCAAGATCCCGGGTCAGCCAGGGCGAGCACAACGTCGGGGCGTCAGGGCCGACCTGTTCGAAGGTGTCACACAGGGCGTGGCGCTCGATGCTGGCGAACCGGGTCATGGCAACATCCTGACATTCTCGGCGCTGCCCCATGAAACGGTGCCCTGACCGTTGAGCGGCCGGCGAACCGGGACTGCAACCGTGTGGACTCAGCCGGCTTCGACGATCGAGACGCCGAGCAGAACCGCACCCAGCGCGCACACCAGGCCGACCGTTCCCCAGATGCTCTTGAGGACAGGACTCTTGGCGAAGGTGTGCAGCGCGGCGCCGATGCCGGAGAGAGCGACCAGCGTCAGCTTGATCATCAGGGTGGTCTGGAAGGCATCGCTCATCTCGTCGCCGCCGGTGAGCATCCAGACGCCAGTTACGACGAGCACGGCAAACGCAGGCCAGCCCACCCAGGCGAAGACGCGGGCCGCCGGAGCGACCGCATCAGGTGCCACCCGGCGCAGCGGCCCCACAAGCGCTGCAAGGACGATCTGTCCGCCCACCCAGATGGTCGCTCCGAGCACGTGCAGGGTCAGTCGGATCACGTCGAGGTCGATGGTCAGCATCCCTAGATCCAACACGGGGGGATCTGATGCGTTCGACCAGGGGGTGGCACGGCAGAATGTCCAAGGTGTCCCAGACCCCCTCGCAGCCCTCCGCTGAGCCGTCCCTCGAAGCCGACGTCGCCGCCCGCCTGAAGCGCGACGCCAGCGGCCTCGTCTGTGCTGTCGTGCAGCAGTACGACAGCGGCGAGGTGCTGATGGTGGGCTGGATGGACGACGAGGCGCTTCGTCGCACCCTGACGTCGGGACGGGTGACCTTCTGGTCGCGCAGCCGTGGCGAGTACTGGCGCAAGGGTGACACCTCGGGCCACGTCCAGCACGTCAAGACCGTCGCGCTGGACTGCGACGGCGACAGCCTGCTCGTCCGCGTCGACCAGATCGGAGCGGCCTGCCACACCGGGGCGCGCACCTGTTTCGACGATCATGACCTGGCCGCCATGCAGGGACATCCGGATGAGTGAGCCAACGCCCAACCTCGGGTACGGCGTGACGTGGCCCTCCCTGGACGAGTTCACCGAGATGGCCCGCAGCCGTCGGGTCATCCCGGTGGTGCGCCGGCTGCTGGCCGATGCCGAGACCCCGGTCGGGGTGTATCGCAAGCTCGCCAAGAATGAGCCGGGCACCTTCCTGCTGGAGTCCGCCGAGCATGGGGGAGTGTGGTCGCGCTACTCCATCGTGGGGGCCTCCTGCAGCGCCGTGCTGACGGAGAAGGACGGTCAGACCCACTGGATCGGCGATCCTCCGGTGGGAGTCCCCACCAGCGGCAACCCGCTGGAAGCGTTGCGCGACACGGTTGCTGCTCTCGCGACCGACCCGATCCCGGGGCTGCCGCCGTTGACCGGAGGCATGGTCGGTGCCATCACCTATGACGCCGTGCGTCGCTGGGAGAGGGTTCCGGACACGGCCCCGGACGAGCTGCACCTGCCCGAGCTGGCCATGATGCTGGCCACGGATCTTGCGGTCCTGGACCACGCCGACGGCTCGCTGCTGCTTGTTGCCAACGCGGTGAACTACGACGCGACCGACGAGCGCGTCGGCGAAGCCTGGACCGACGCCGTCGCCCGGCTGGACCGGATGACCGCCGATCTGGCTGCCGCGGCCCCGAGCACAGTGGCCGTCATCGAGCCGACCGCACCACAGGCCTCCAGCAACCACACCCCGGAGCAGTTCCGCGCCATGGTCGAGGCCGGCAAGGAGGCCATTCGAGCCGGCGAGGTCTTCCAGGTTGTCCTCTCGCAACGGTTCGCCATGGACTGCCCTGCCGACGCACTGGATGTCTACCGGGTCCTTCGGGCGTCGAACCCCAGCCCCTACATGTATCTCCTGCGGCTCCCGGCACCGGACGGCACGGCATACGACGTCGTCGGCTCGAGCCCCGAGGCGCTGGTCAAGGTGACCGGAAGTCGGGCCATCACCCATCCGATCGCCGGCTCACGGCCACGAGGGGACACTCCCGAGGCTGATGTCTCCAACGCCGAAGACCTGCTGGCCGACGCCAAGGAGCGATCCGAGCACGTCATGCTCGTCGACCTGTCCCGCAACGACCTTCAGCGGGTCTGTCACGCCGGGACGGTCGACGTCGTCGAGTTCATGACGATCCGCCGCTACAGCCACATCATGCACCTGGAGTCCACGGTCGTCGGCGACATCCGGCCAGAGCAGAGTGCCTATGACGTTCTCGTGGCAACGTTCCCGGCCGGGACTCTCTCGGGTGCACCCAAGCCACGTGCCATGGCGCTGATCGACGAGCTGGAACCGAGCCGTCGGGGCATCTACGGCGGGGTCGTCGGCTATCTCGACTTCCACGGCGACCTCGACATGGCCATCGCGATCCGCACGGCCGTGATCAAGGGGGGACGGGCGTACGTCCAGGCCGGCGGGGGGATCGTCGCCGACTCGGTGCCCCAGCTCGAGCTCGAGGAGAGCGTCAACAAGGCCGCGGCGGCCCTGCGAGCCGTGGCCTCGGCCTTGGGGCTGCGGGCACCATGATCGACCGGCTGACCAGCAAGCGGATGGTGCTGGTTCTTGTGATGGTGGGCGCTGTGGTCATCCTCGTCAGCGGTTCGCGCGAGTGGGTCTCGGGCTCGGCCGACAGTGCCGTTCTCGGCGCCAGCGTCTTGCACGGCAGGGGGTCCGACGTCGCACCAGGTGCCCTGGCTGCGGCCCTGGTCGGGCTTGCCTCCGCAGTGGCCGTGGCCACGTCCGGCACCGTGGTGCGCTTCATCGCCGCCTGTACGGCGCTGCTGGCCGCCGTCCTGAGTGCCGCGGTCGTCATCGGGATACTGGTCGATCCCGGCGGCGCGCTGGGCGACCTGGCAGCCGCGGGCACGGGTCGCAGCGGGACCGTTGCCGCTCATGGGCGAGCCGGGGCCTGGGTCTGGGTCGCCCTGGCAGCCGGAATGGTGATGGGGGTCGGAGGGCTGGGCGCGATGGTCGGTGCGCGTCGCTGGCGCGGGCTCTCCAGCAGGTATGACGCGCCGGTCGCGGGCGACGGGTCCCGGCCGCACCCCGGCGGGGAGCCGGCTTCGCGACCCGACACTGCATGGGACCAGCTGTCCAGGGGTGAGGACCCCACTGCCCCGCACTGAGCGGCAGGGTTCCTGGCGCCGGCCTGCGCTGACACAATGACCGGACAGTCGCCGGATCAGGGAGAGGGACCCATGGCAGCGCAGGGACACGGGCACAGCAGGGCAGCCTGGACCGCGGTAACGATCATTCTGGTTGCCTCGTTCCTGATCTCGGTGTCGGTCGTGGTCACGAGCTGGGCACTGGCCATCGTCGGGATCGTCCTGGTGGTCGTGGGCGCGGCAGCGGGCAAGATCATGGCCATGGCCGGCTTCGGTCAGACCAGGCCCGGGCAGTCGAGCGAGACCACGGCCGGTCGCTGACCGTCCGGTGGGGCCAATTCGGCCCAGCACGGACGCGCCGATAGCCTTGCCACGTGCCCACTGTCCTCGACGAGATCATTGACGGCGTCCGCTCAGACCTGGCGGCCCGAGAGGCCCGCATCTCGCTCGACGAGCTGAGATCCCGCGTTGAGCGGGTCGCGCCGGCCCTCGACGCCTTCGAGGTCCTGAGCGGCGCAGGCGGCGTCAAGGTGATTGCCGAGGTCAAGCGTTCAAGCCCGAGCAAGGGCACGCTGGCCGTGATTGCCGATCCCGCCGCGCTGGCGGTCGCCTACGCGGCCGGTGGGGCCAGTGTGATCAGCGTCCTGACCGAGGAGCGCAGGTTCGGGGGCAGCCTGGGCGACCTGACGGCGGTGCGGGCAGCCGTCGGCATCCCTGTGCTGCGCAAGGACTTTGTGGTCTCGGCCTACCAGCTGTGGGAGGCGCGTGCCTACGGGGCCGACGTCATCCTGCTGATCGTGGCGGCCCTGGACCAGCCCACGCTGGTGGGTTTGCGTGAGCGGGCCGAGTCCCTGGGGATGACCGCACTGGTCGAGGTGCACGACGAGGCCGAGACCGATCGGGCGGTCGAAGCCGGTTCGCGCGTCATCGGCGTCAACGCCCGCAACCTCAAGACTCTCGCGGTCGACCGTGGCACCTTTGCCCGTCTGGCGCCGCGCATCCCGGCGGGGATCGTCAAGGTCGCCGAGTCCGGCGTTCGAGGTCCGCAGGATGTCCTCGACTACGCCCTTGCTGGGGCAGATGCCGTCCTCGTGGGGGAGAGCCTTGTCACCGGTGGTCGCCCCCGTGAAGCGGTGGCCGATCTCGTTGCCGCCGGTGTCCAAGGGCTGCTGCCCAGGCAGGAAGTCTGATGAACGACCATCCGGATGCGGTGGCGTCCGGGGCGCGAGCCGGCCGCTTCGGCGCGTATGGCGGTCGCTACGTCCCCGAGGCCCTCGTGGCTGCCCTCGAGCAGCTCGACGAGGCACGGTTGAAGGCCAACAACGACCCTGCCTTCCAGGGCGAGCTCGAGCGTCTGCACCGCACCTACACCGGCCGTCCGAGCATCATCACGGAGGTTCCGAACTTCGCCGTGCATGCCGGGGGAGCCCGCGTCCTGCTCAAGCGTGAGGACCTCAACCACACCGGTTCGCACAAGCTCAACAACGTGCTCGGCCAGGCGCTGCTGACCAAGCGCATGGGCAAGACGCGGATCATCGCCGAGACCGGGGCGGGGCAGCACGGTGTTGCCAGTGCGACGGCAGCTGCTCTGATGGGCCTCGAGTGTGTCGTCTACATGGGTCAGAAGGACATGGCGCGCCAGGCGCTGAACGTGGCCCGGATGCGGCTTCTGGGCGCCGAGGTCATCCCCGTGAACCACGGCAGCCAGACTCTCAAGGACGCGATCAACGAGGCGATGCGCGACTGGGTCACCAACGTCGGGACCACCCATTACCTCATCGGCACGGTCACCGGCCCGCATCCGTTTCCGGTGATGGTGCGTGACTTCCAACGCATCATCGGTGTCGAGGCACGGGCCCAGGTGCTCGACCTCGTGGGTCGGCTGCCCGACGCCGTCTGCGCCTGCGTCGGCGGGGGCTCCAACGCGATGGGGATCTTCCACCGTTTCATCGACGATCGGTCCGTCCGCCTCATCGGGCTCGAGGCTGGGGGCCTGGGCGTGGACACCGACAAGCACGCGGCAAGGTTCAGCACCGGGCACCCGGGTGTCCTGCACGGGGCGTTCACGTACGTCCTTCAGGACGCGGATGGACAGACCCTGGAGTCCCATTCCATCTCGGCCGGGCTTGACTACCCCAGCGTCGGGCCGGAGCACTCGTTCCTTCGGGACACCGGCCGGGCCGAGTATCGCCCGATCACGGACACCCAGGCCATGGACGCGTTCTCGCTGTTGTGCCGGACGGAGGGGATCATCCCCGCTATCGAAAGCGCGCACGCTCTCGCCGGAGCGCTCGAGATCGGGCGTGAGCTCGGTCCTGAGGGCGTCGTTCTGGTCAACCTGTCAGGGCGCGGTGACAAGGATGTCGACACGGCCGCCCGCTGGTTCGGGTTGCTCGACGACTCGGTGGACAACCAGTGACCGGGGTCGGGGCTGTCCTGGCCAGGGCCAAGAGCCAGGGACGTGCCGCCCTTGTGGGCTACCTGCCGGTCGGTTACCCGGACGTCCAGGGATCCATCGATGCGATGGTTGCCATGGTCGGGGCGGGCGTGGACATCGTCGAGATCGGGATCCCCTACACCGACCCACTGATGGACGGCCCGGTCATCCAGCATGCTGCCGACGTCGCCCTCAAGGGTGGGACCCGGCTGACGGACGTTTTCACGGCGGTTCGGGCGGTGGTCGACACCGGCGCTCCCGCGTTGGTCATGACCTACTGGAATCCCGTCCTCCGCTATGGCGTCGACCGGTTCGCGCAGGACCTGGCAAAGGCCGGCGGGGCCGGTCTGATCACCCCGGACCTGATCCCCGACGAAGGTCTCGAGTGGATCGCGGCTGCCGAGCGCAACGACCTCGACCGCGTCTTCCTGGTTGCGCCCAGCTCGACCCCGGAACGGCTTCGGAGCACGACCGCGGCCTGTCGCGGCTTTGTCTACGCCGCGTCGACCATGGGGGTCACCGGCGCACGCACGACCGTTGGCGACGCGGCGGAGAAGCTGGTTACGCGGACGCGGCTGATGACGGACACCCCGATCTGCGTCGGACTCGGCGTCTCAACCGGCGCTCAGGCCGCCCAGGTCGCGGCCTTCGCCGACGGGGTCATCGTCGGATCGGCTCTGGTGCGATGCCTGGCCGACGCCGGGTCGCGCGTGGATGGCCTCACGGCGATCCGCACGCTCTCGGCTGACCTGGCTGCCGGCGTC